>NZ_JAUBTN010000078.1:0-29088 GCF_036705055.1 Microcoleus sp. CZ3-B2
GAATCAATTTTTCTTTGAGAAATCTTCTGAACTCCCCTTGACAACTGGCATACAAGCTTAACTTGTTACCAATGGGCTCTGCCTGGTAATGCAGATCCAGAGGCTCTGCCTCTATTTACCCAGGGTTTCTCAAAACAGAGCGATCATTTAATTTATTAAATTTTCGTTCCTTAAACCAATTTTTTACCATAACAAAAAAGGTTCGCACTCCCGACTTGGCTATTGGGCCGGAAAACCTATGCAAGTCCGCACTACAAACGAGCTGTCCTGACTTGGCTATTGGAGCGGAAAGCGTATGCAAGTCCGCACTACAAACGAGTTATACATCCCCGATCGCCAAAAAAGATCAAAAAAATCAAAAAAGACAAAAAAGACAAAAAAGACAAAAAAAGAGAGAGTTACCTAAGTAACTCTCTCTGCCATCAGGGTGCATCTACGTAACACAATATAACATTATCAGGATGAGGGGTGACACCCCCAAAGGTGAAGATATGGTAAAAGAATGTGTATTAATTATAAAGTTATCATGCAGCGGGATCGGCGATCGCGCGGCGGGATCGGGAAAAACCGATCGCCCTGCGCGCGCGTCCGCTACACAATCCCCTTAACGGCGGCCTTGACTTCAGCCGTTAAGCTTGGTCGCAAGCAACTCATTAGTCAATTTCGGATCGGCCCGGCCGCCCGTTTCCTTCATCACCTTACCGACAAAAAAGCCCAACAGCTTAGTTTTACCAGCCCGGTACTGTTCGAGCTCCTTGGGATTGGCGGCCAACACTGCATCGATCGCCCGATCGATCGCCCCAGTATCCGAAATTTGAATCAAACCCTTACTCTCAACCAACTTAGTCGGCGAACCGCCGTTTGCTAGCAACTCCGGCAAAATATCCTTAGCAATTTTGCCGCTGATCGTGCCAGCATCAATTAGCGCCAGCAGTTCGGTCAAATCCTGCGGTTGAAAAGGAATTTCTGCGATCGCCAGTTTCTCATTTTTCAGATAAGCAGTAATATCGCCCATCACCCAATTAGCAGCTTGTTTAGCAACAGCACCGGCGGCGATCGTTTTTTCAAAATACTCCGCCACCGCTTTGTCGTCAGTCAAAACCCGCGCGTCGTAGGGAGAAAGACCTAATTGAGTTTCGTAGCGGTGCCGCTTTTGGGCCGGCAATTCCGGCAGTTGAGCTTTCCAATCCTGCAATTGCTCCGCTGAAACTTCGATCGGAGGCAAATCCGGTTCCGGGAAATACCGATAATCGCTCGCACCTTCCTTAATCCGCATACTGAAAGTACACTGCTTGTTTTCATCCCAAAGCCGCGTTTCTTGGATGATAGTTTCGCCATTTTCGATAGCTTGAGTTTGCCGCTCAATCTCGTAATCGATCGCCCGTTCGATCGCATTAAAAGAGTTCATATTTTTAATTTCGACCTTGGTGCCGAACTCTTTTCTCCCAACCGGGCGCACCGAAATATTCACATCGCAGCGGAGCGAACCTTCCTGCATATTCCCGTCGCCGACACCGATATAACGCACGATCCGGCGCAATTCTTGACCGTATTCGGCAGCTTCCGCGCCCGATCGCAAATCCGGTTCCGAAACAATTTCGATTAGAGGCACACCGGCCCGGTTGTAATCCACCATTGAATAGGTAGAACCGCTGAGCCGATCGCTGCCGCCGTGAACCAATTTGCCTGCATCTTCCTCCATGTGCAACCGAGTAATTCCGATTTTTTTTCTAGTAGAATTGCCCGCCTCGTCCACCAGTTCAATTTCTATCGAACCGTTAGTAGCGATCGGCAAATCGAACTGAGAAATTTGATAATTTTTCGGCAAATCGGGATAGAAATATTGCTTGCGGTCAAACTTACTGTAAGGTGCAATTTCGCAGTTGAGAGCCAGACCAGCTTTCACCGCATACTCCAACACTTTTTGATTTAATACTGGCAATACTCCCGGCATTCCCATACAAATTGGGTCAATATTAGTATTTGGGGCATTGCCAAATTCTGTAGAAGAACTGGAGAAAATCTTAGTATTCGTGCTCAATTGACAGTGAGTTTCGAGACCGATAATGGCTTCGTACTGAGTTTGGTTTTTTATCGAAGAGGGTGCAGCAGCAGTCATAGGCGACCTAAAAAAATGAATAACTTTAGATTATATTTTAACTTTTTATTTGCCAAACTGACTTGAGATTCTTTGTAGGCTAGGGACGGTTTTCACTGAACACCGGCAGGGCTGGCAAAAAATATCGGTTGCAACCGCCTCTTGAGCCCGCTTGGGATGGGTTTTATTTGTGTGAACCGGGTTTCTAACCGCCGTGCGGCAGCGCCAACGCCCTACTACAGCTTCGCGATCGCCAGTGACTCCCTAAGCGCCTTGGTATCGCGATCGCCCCCAAACCCCAACCCCGTGGGAGAATATAGCAATTGGAGCTCTGATATGAGATATCGATCGCCCCAATTCCCCAATCCCCCAATTCCCCAATCTAAAATCTAAAACTTGTGAG
Organism: Microcoleus sp. CZ3-B2; assembly: GCF_036705055.1. Classification (NCBI taxonomy): domain Bacteria; kingdom Bacillati; phylum Cyanobacteriota; class Cyanophyceae; order Oscillatoriales; family Microcoleaceae; genus Microcoleus; species Microcoleus sp. CZ3-B2. The sequence goes on from NZ_JAUBTN010000078.1 coordinate 2,502, forward strand.
CCAGCGAAGCCGAAGTATCTAAAATCTAAAATCGATAGATTCCCCAATCCCTCAATCCCTCAATCTAAAATCGACTGACTTCTCAACTTTTTGAGAAAGGCCATAGAGCCTCCCGCCTCCAACCGCCGACTCCGCGCACCAATCAAAGATTTTAAATGTATAATTTAACCAGCAATTGCCTATTTTTAGGTTTTAATTTTTCAACTATATTAACTTTTTTAAACAAACACTTGCCTAACAATCAAAACTATGCCTGAAATCCCTGTAGAAAGTACCGCACAGTTTCAGAACAGCATCAGTGAGCTAGAACAGGCAGAATCTGCCCTCAAAATCGCTTGGGACGAACTCGAAAAACAAACAGCAGAAACTATTGCTCAGATAGCCAAAGCCGACCAAGCAAACGCAGAGAATATCCGCGAGCGATTTGCCAAAGCCAAGCAACTGCGCCAGCAACTTCAAACTAAAATAAAAGAAGCCAACTCGCGGCGAGAATTTCACTTAGAAAACTCGCCATTAGCAGTTATAGAGTGGGACAGGGAAGGTCGGGTAGTGCGGTGGTCGCCAATAGCTGAACAAATATTTGGCTGGAGTGCAGCAGAAGTAATCGGCAAATATTGGCACGAATGGTCAATAGTTTATCCAGAAGACTTCGATCTGGTGTCCGCCGTCACAAATCAACTGTTACAGAACAAAGAACCCCGCACCGTTTGCCGCAACCGCAACCATACCAAAGATGGCTCGGTAATTTACTGCGAATGGTACAATTCTGCACTCATTGATGAATCGGGAACATTAGTTTCAATTCTCTCTTTTGCTAGAGACATAACCGAACAACACCGCACTCAAGAAGAACTTCGCCAGCGCGAACAGGAATTTAGCACGCTTGCCGAAAATTCTACCGATATCATAGCGCGGTTCGACCGACAACTGCGGCACCTTTATGTTAACCAAGAAATTGAACGAGCCACCGCCAAATCCCCATCAGAATTTATCGGCAAAAGTAACAAAGAATTAGGAATTTCCCCCGATATTTGCAACCTGTGGGACGAAGCCTGTGTCAAAGTTTTTCGCGTCGGTAAACAAGAAACTATCGAATTTAATTTCCCCACTTCCGACGGGACAACATACTATCAGTGTCGAATCATTCCAGAATTTGCTGAGGACAATTCAGTAGAAACTGTTTTGGCGATCGCCCGCGACATCACAGAAATCAAACAAGTCGAAGCCCAGTTGCGCCAAAGCGAAGCTCGATTTAGGCGCGTAGTTGATTCTAACATCATCGGGATTGTTTTTTGGAACATTAACGGCGAGATCACCGATGCGAATCAGGCTTTTTTAAACCTGGTAGGGTACACGCGAGACGATTTATTTTCCCAAAAAATTGGCTGGCAAACAATGACACCGCCAGAGTGCCGCAGCCTCGATGAAGAAAAACTTGTAGAAGTGGTAGCTAACAACACAAATACCCCTTTTGAAAAAGAATACATCCGAGCCGACGGTAGCCGCGTTCCGGTGCTGCTAGGCTCTGCATTGTTAGAAGGTTCCCAGGAATTAGGAGTGAGTTTTGTGCTGGACTTAACCGAGCGCAAACAAGCCGAATTAGAGCTGGAGAAACAACAAGAACTTTTAGAAAGCATCATTAAAACCATCCCCAACTTCCTGTACATTTACGACACAGAAGCACAGCAAAATATCTATGCAAATGCGGCAGTCACAGCGATGTTGGGCTACAGTCCCCAAGAATTGCAAGACAGGGGTTCAGAAGCAATCTCTAGCTTGATTTACCCGGAGGATATGCCCAAGTTAATTGTAGGTATGCAGCGGCTAGAAAACAGTACCAACCCCCACGAAACCGATGACATCGACTACAGGATAAAACACAAAAATGGAGAATGGCGCTGGGTTCACGATCGATCGACTATCTTCAAAAGAACTCCCGATGGAAAAATGAAGCAAGTAATCGGTTCCGTACTCGACATTACCGATCGCAAAAGGGCCGAAGAATCCTTAAAACAGCAAAACGAATTGCTGCAAACAATCTTCGAGAACGTTCCAGTCATGCTGACATTCTTAGATGCCCAGGGTGAATTATGCTGGGTAAACCGCCACTGGGAACAAGTGCTCGGCTGGAGTTTTGCAGAAACCAAAAACCGCGATATGTTGGCAGAATTTTATCCTGAGCCGGAATACCGCAAATACGTTTTCGACTTCATTCAAGCAGCAACTCAGAAGTGGGGCGACTTCCAAACGAAAGTTAGAGATGGGCGAATTATCGACACGACTTGGGCAAATGTTCGCCTCTCCGACGGCAGGTTGATCGGTATCGGTCAAGATATCAGCGATCGCAAGCGAGCCGAAGCAGAACTCCAGCAGCTCAACGAAACTTTAGAAGCTCAAGTAGCCCTGCGTACAGCCGAATTAGAGACTTTTTTTGATTCTTTACCCGATCTTATTTTTGTGGTAGAACGTGAGAATATGCGCTTCTCTTTTGTCAACTGGCCTTTTGTCGAATTTTGCGGATTCGACAGCAGGCAACAGATGCAGGGCAAAACTATTTATGAATGCTATCCAAGCCAACTTGCAGAACAATTTTACTTGGAAAATATGCAAGTATTTGTATCTGGCCAGACGATTCATTTTCAGGAAAATTTTGTGGTTGCTGGTGATGCTGTTTATTTCGACACTTTTAAAATTCCTCTCAGGAATCTTGACGGCGAAGTTTATGCTTTAATTGGCACGGCTCGCAATGTCACTGAGTTGATCCAGACGAAACAAGCTTTGTCGGAACGCACGGAGCAATTAGAGGTTGCTAATCAAGAATTAGAATCTTTTGGCTACTCGGTTTCCCACGACCTCCGCGCTCCTTTGCGCCACATTTCAGGTTTTGTTAATGCTTTGAAACAGCGCTTAATATCAACTGAGGTTTTGAACGATCCTAAAATTGTTCATTACATCGAAATAATTGAGGACAGCAGCCAAAAAATGAGCTTGTTGATTGATGGTTTGCTGGCTCTTTCGCGGGTGGGGCGGACTGATTTAATCAAAATTCCGATCGATCTTGCCCGGTTGGTGCAAACTGCGATTAAATTGAGTAAACCCCGAACTGCGGCAGATCCCGCCGAAAATCCCGACAGCAAAGTTGAATTTACCGTGGGAGATTTGCCGGGGGTGATGGGAGATCCCACCTTGCTGCAACAGGTGTTCAGCAACTTGATCGACAACGCTGTCAAGTTCAGCCGCGGACGCACTCCGGCTATAATAGTGATTGATGCTTTACCTGACGGAACTATTTTTGTCAAGGATAACGGGGTAGGTTTTTCGATGGAATATGCCGATCGGCTGTTTGGAGCCTTTCAGCGGCTGCACTCCCAGAGAGAATTTGAAGGTACTGGCATAGGTTTGGCGATCGTCCAGCGGATTATTCACCGCCACGGCGGCACGATTTGGGTTCAAAGCGTACCCAGTCAAGGAGCCACGTTTTTCTTTAAACTAGGGCCGACAATCTCAAACGCTAATCTAGATTCCTGAGCGATCGGGATATAGCCTTTCGAGCTTTCATAGGAGGTACTATCCGGTATAGGCCAAACCGGCCAAACCGGCCAAACCGGGCATATCTCACTTTTTTGAGAACCGCTATAGTAGTTTTTAATTCTGAATTGAAAACTATCATGCAGTTTAATAAGTCACAGTCGGTTCGGCAATCCCTCAGTGGCAGGTGCGAAATCAAGGTCTTGAGAATAGATAATAAATCGTCCCAAAAATAACTTAAAAATTTAGAAAGCTCAAGGAAAGTAAATTTCAGAAATGACATATAGCAAAAAAAACACTATTTAAAGATTCCGAAAAACTGTATGTTAAATAGAAACTCGACCGATTCTTTACTGAAAATGGTAGCCGAATCAACATTAAAATTGTTGATCGTAGAAGACATGGCAGAAGATATAGAATTAATAGAAGTAGCCTTAGAAGCGGGTGGAGTAAATTTTAATTTCGACACAGCAGAAACAGCGGCAGAGTGCAGACAAATGCTCCAAAATAGCAATTACGATGCTGTGCTGTCAGATTACCGCCTCCCGGAATTCAACGGTTTAGAAGTGTTGAAGTTGATGCAGGAATTGGGGCAAGACATACCATTTATTTTAGTAACGGGAAGTTTGGGAGAAGAAGCGGCGGTTGAGTGCATCAAAGCCGGTATGACCGATTATGTATTAAAAGGGCGGCTGTTTAGGTTGCCAACAGTATTAGAACGATCGCTCCAAGAATACAAAATGCGCCGCCAGCAGCAAGAGGCGATCGCCCAAATTCAGCGTCAAGCGACTCGCGAGGCGATCGTCAACCGCATCGTTCAAGCCATGCGCTTCACCCTCGTACTCGACGAAGTGCTGCAAACCACCGCAGATCAACTGCATGAAGCTCTAGAAATTAGCGGCTGCGCGATTTTGCAGCCAGATACCGCAGGCGGGATCGCGATTCGCTACATGAGCTCAAAGGCAGTCGGCAGAGAACTGGCGATCGGTCTAAATTGCGAATTTGCCCAATACTATCGCTCCTCCCTCGGCCGCGGAGAAACGATCGCGATCGCCGAGTTATCGAGTCTGGCCCCGTCCCTGCAAGCAGCAGCCGAATTTTTAGGGTTTCGCGCGATCGCGATCGCACCGCTGCTCTACCAGCAATCATTTTTAGGAGGAATTTGCCTCTTCCAGTGCGATCGACCGCGCTCTTGGAACGCCGAAGAACTGTCGCTAGTCAAAGCCATCGCCGATCAGTGCGCGATCGCGATCCATCAAGCCGAACTCTACCAAACGGCCCAAACCGAACTAGCAGAACGCAAGCGCGCCGAAGCAGAAGTCCGCGGCATTCAGCAGCAACTAGCCACGATGGCAGCCAACATTCCCGGCTCAGTCTACCGCGCCGTGCTGCATCCAGACGGCAAGATGTCGATGCCCTACATCAGTCCCGGGGTGCGCGAACTTACTGGCTTCGATCCTGCAGAAGTAATGGCGCGCCCGCAACTATTGACCGAAATCATTCATCCAGACGACAAAACCTTGTTTGACAGCAGCGTAGCAACATCGTGTGACAATCTAGAGCACTGCGATCGCCAGTACCGGATTGTCTTGAATTCCGGCGAAACCAAGTGGGTGCAAGATAGCGCCAAATTTTCTCATAACAAAAACGGCGACGTAGTTATAGACGGAGTAGCCCTCGATATCAGCGACCGAAAACTTGCCGAATCAGCCCTCAGACAAAGCGAACAGCGATTTCGATCGCTGATTGAAAACGCTACAGACATCACGATCATTCTTGACGGCGAGGGAATCTTTCGCTACATCAGCCCTTCGGTGAAGCGAATTTTAGGATACTCGCCCCATAAGGCGATCGGGCGCAGCGCCCTAGGGACAGTTCACCCAGACGACTGCGCCACGATCGCCCAAACCCTCCATAAAGCCCTTCAAAACCCCAAAAGAAGCCAGTCCCCAGTTGAGTATAGAGTCCGCCACCGCAACGGTTCTTGGTGTTATATAGAAGCTGTAGCCACCAACTTGCTGCACGATCCTGCTGTCAAGGGAATCGTGATCAACTGTCACGACATCACTCAGCGCAAACTCGCCGAAGAACAACTGCTGCACGATGCTTTTCATGACGCCCTCACCGGATTACCCAACCGATCGCTATTTATCGATCGGCTAGAACACTCTGTGAGGCTGGCAAAAAGGCGTACAGACTACTTGTTTGCCGTGCTGTTTCTCGATTTAGACCGATTTAAAGTAGTCAACGATTCCCTCGGCCACGCCATCGGCGATCTACTGCTAGTGGCGATCGCCCGCCGTCTAGAAGCTTGTCTCAGGCCCGGAGATACAGTAGCCCGCATCGGGGGAGACGAATTCGTGCTTTTGCTCGAAGACATCGACGGCATCAATGAAGCTAGTAGCATTGTCAACCGCCTGCAACAGCAAATCACCTCTCCGATTTTGCTAGACGGACACGAAGTATTTATCACCGCCAGCATCGGCATTGCTTTGAGTTCTGATGAAGACCTGGAAACGACAAACCTGCTGCGCGACGCCGACACCGCCATGTACCGCGCCAAAAAACTCGGCCGAGCCCGACACGAAGTTTTTAACAGTTCCATGCACGCCCACGCTTTGCGACTGTTGCAGCTAGAAAATGACTTGCGGCGGGCGATCGAATCAATTAGAGACCAAGCCATAGAACAAGAATGTACTCCATGCGCGCGATCGGGCTTACCTCCCTTATCCGCAGCCCCCCAGTTTATCATTCACTATCAGCCGATCGTCAGCATCGCCAATAACACAATTAACGGTTTCGAGGCCCTAGTGCGCTGGCAGCATCCAGAACGCGGCTTAATTTCCCCAGTGGAATTTATTCCCATCGCCGAAGAAACCGGATTAATCGTAGCCCTCGGCCGTTGGGTGCTACGCACAGCTTGCCAGCAAATCCGCCAGTGGCAGCAACTATTTCAAAACAACCCGCCCTTAAGCGTCAACGTCAACCTTTCAGTCAAACAGTTTTCTCAGCCAGATTTAATCGAATATATCGATCTAGTTCTCGAAGAAAGTCACCTCGACGGTAGCAGTTTAAAACTAGAAATTACCGAAAGCGTACTCATAGAAAATTCCGACTCAGTAACAGCAATGCTGGTGCAGCTTAGAGCCAGAAACATACACCTTTGCATCGACGACTTCGGCACCGGCTATTCATCCCTGTCCTACCTGCACCGCTTCCCCACCAATACCTTAAAAATAGACCGATCTTTTGTCAGCAGAATGGGAGGCGAGTTCGACCTAAGCAAAGGAAGTATTGACCCGACAGAGATTGTGCGGTCGATCGTTACTTTGTCGCACAATTTGGGCATGGATGTGGTAGCCGAAGGAGTCGAAGAAGCCTCGCAACTATCTATACTCAAAGGATTAAAATGCGAGTTCGCCCAAGGATTCTTTTTTTCCAAGCCAGTAGACTCTCAAACAGCAGCAATTCTGATCCGACAGCAAGCCGAAACTCAAGATTTGCTGACATTGAGTTTTTTAGAAAAAGGTCATTAAAAAAACACGGCATTTTGTGCGTCCCATTTCAGCATAAAATCTTAAAATATTTTAAAGCTGTCCCTAACTACTGGCGTCAGTTAATAACTACGGCATCGAAATCGCTATGACTATTGGCTACCTCGCCCTCGTTCTCCACGCCCACCTGCCTTTTGTCCGCCACCCCGAAAGCGACTACGTTTTAGAAGAAGAATGGCTGTTTGAGGCGATCGCCGAAACCTACATTCCCCTGCTGCAAGTCTTTGAGGGGCTGCTTCGCGACGGCATAGACTTTAAAATTACCATGAGCATGACACCGCCCTTGGTGGCGATGCTGCGCGACCCATTGCTGCAAGACCGCTTCGACAACCACTTAGCCAAACTCGAAGAACTAGCGGATCTCGAAATTGAACACAACAGCGGCAACGGTCATCTCCGATATTTAGGCGAACATTACGCCGCCCACTTCTCTCAAGTCCGCAATTATTGGGAAAAGTGCGATCGAGATTTAGTCAAAGCCTTCAAAAAATTCCAAGACAGCAACAACCTCGAAATCATGACCTGCGGGGCCACCCACGGCTACTTACCGCTGATGAAAATGTACCCCGAGGCAGTTTGGGCGCAAATACAAGTAGCCTGCGAAAGCTACGAACAAAACTTCGGCCGCCGACCAAAAGGTATTTGGCTGCCCGAATGCGCCTATTACGAAGGCTTAGAGAGGATGTTAGCCGATGCCGGTCTCCGCTACTTTCTCACAGACGGTCACGGCATTCTCTACGCCCGCCCCCGTCCCCGCTACGGTAGCTACGCGCCAATTTTCACCGAATGCGGAGTAGCAGCCTTCGGTCGAGATCACGAATCATCGCAGCAGGTTTGGTCTTCCGAAGTCGGCTATCCCGGCGCAGCCGAATACCGAGAATTCTACAAAGATTTGGGTTGGGAAGCCGAATACGACTACATCAAACCCTACATCATGCCCAACGGCCAGCGCAAAAATACCGGGATTAAGTATCACAAAATCACCGGTCGCGGATTGGGTTTAGGCGACAAACAGTTATACGATCCGTACTGGGCGCGGGAAAAAACAGCCGAACACGCCAGCAACTTTGCTTTCAACCGCGAGCGGCAAGTCGAACACCTCAACGGGATCATGCAGCGGCCGCCGATTATTGTATCGCCTTACGACGCGGAACTTTTCGGTCACTGGTGGTACGAAGGGCCTTGGTTCTTAGATTACTTGTTCCGCAAGAGTTGGTACGACCAAAATACCTACGAGATGACGCATTTAGCCGATTATTTGCGGGGAAATCCGAATCAGCAAGTTTGCCGTCCGTCGCAGTCTAGCTGGGGTTTCCGGGGTTTTCACGAGTATTGGCTCAACGATACCAATGCTTGGATTTACCCGCACTTGCACAAAGCTGCGGAACGGATGATTGAGTTGGGAAGTATGGAACCGGAGGACGAATTGCAGTATCGGGCTTTGAACCAGGCCGCGCGGGAAGTGCTGTTAGCTCAATCGTCTGACTGGGCCTTTATCATGCGGACTGGGACGATGGTTCCCTATGCGGTGCGGCGGACTCGATCGCATTTAATGCGCTTTCACAAGCTGTACGATGAAGTCAAAGAACGTAAAGTCGATTCCGGTTGGTTGGAGAAGGTCGAAGAGATTGACAACATTTTCCCCGAGATTAACTATCGCGTTTATCGATCGCTTTAATATCAAGTCTGGTAGCACCAGACTTGTATTATTTCAAGTTGTGTAAGGGTTCCTTCGCGCCTGAATATTTGATAATTATCTACCAATTATATCAACCCGCCCAGCCCTTACCAGTCCGCTCTTACTTCCAGCCAATTCCCAACAAATTAAAACCCGCCAGCGCGGGTTTTTTTAGGGAGAAAAATATAGCACGTTTTCACCGCAACTCTCAGTCAGAGAACGGGAGTAGGGGAGAACGGGAGTGAGGGAAAAGCGGAGTATGAAAAAAATTTTCCTTCTTCTCTCGAACCTCGAACCTCAGCATCCGTTACACCCTTGACATCTCGTACATGGCCGCGGAAGCCGAACTTCACGCTTGACTTTTGCTAAACCGGTTCTAGTTCATCTTCAAAAAACCAAGTCGCAAAACCGTTAAACTTCACAATCACGCCTACTCCACTGCCGTCAACCATTCTGAATCCGTCAACGGTGCCGACGGGATTTTCCTTGATCTTGCCCACGATATTTGCAGGTACTCGATCTCTGAGACGGCGCACCTTAACTCTCTGACCTACTTCTATTGCCACTGAAATTGTTCTCCTGCTCTATATAACCTCTATACAAGCGTCCATTTTACAGTTTGGTGGACTCGATCGAACAGTAACACCAGCAGACCGATCGCCCCAGACGATTTTTCGATCGAAATTTCGACCAACTTTTCCGAAAAGACGGTATTCTAGTCGGAGTTGCTCGATCGCGATCGCCGACGACCTACGGTTCCACAGCAGCAAGCTTCACTCGCCAGACCCAGCCGCACTGCTACAGATAATTATTTTTTATCGCTTTGCAAAAATATTTTTTTTATTAACTCCCACAATTACAAGATTTCTACCCAATTATTCATCCTTCCGACCGAAGGCAAAAAGCACTCACTAGCAGTAATAAATTTTATGTTTGTTATATATAAATACTCATCCATAAACCTTGACATCGGCGCAAACTCCTGATATAAAAGACTTTGAGTGTGGTTGAATAAATTTTGTGAAGGTCGGAGTTTAGTAAACTGGTACGTTGTAAAAATTTACTAAAATTTGACAATAAACAGAAGATTTAATGGTAATAGTTAATGCTGAGAAAGCTGATTGTGGCTGCTGTTTGACAGAATAAAAAGTGGAACGATTGCCGGATTTAGGGAGTCTAATAAAGGAAATGAAGTGTAGGAACTTCAAAATGACAAAATTGAAATTATGAAGAAAATTTTTACGTGCTGGCGATCGAGCAAAATTCCGTTGAGAAGTTTGTCCTTGGCTGTGTTGGCCTGTCTGCCGGCATGGAGCGGGGCGATCGCCAGTCCGCCCTCTCCATCCCTCAAACAGCAGTCAAACCTTACTAAAATTGTCTCAGCTCCTCGACCGCCAACACTGCCGACAGACTCAAAATATCCAGAAAATCCGGCAGAATCGGCGGCGAATCCATCCCCAGCAGCAACCATAAACGCTCAGGGAACAGCGGCCCGACGATCGCTCCAAATTACAGAAATTCGCGGTACTGTCAGCTTTAAGGGCAGGCCAGCAGTGGCGGGCGATCGGATCACAGAACCCGGAGACGAAATCATCACGGGCGCAGATTCCACAGCCAGGATCGCGATCGACAACAACGGTGGCATCGTGGAAGTTGCCGAAAACACCGCAGTCAGAATATCCAATTTATCTGGTAGTGCAGAGGGCGAAAAAGAGACAGCCATTTTTGTCAGCAGGGGGCGAGTCAGGTTGTCCGTCAGCAAAACAAATGCGGCAACTCCCGCAGCCAACACCTCAACAATTATCCCGCCGAACCAAATTGCCGCCCTCAATACCTTCAGCGGACTCGGCAACTCCCTGCAAATTGCCCAACAAAAAAAATCTGCCAGAACCGCCCCAGTCAGGGTAGAAACCCCCGAAGGCGTGGCCGGAGTGCGCGGCACTTCCTTTGGTGTCAGCGTCAGCGACGGCAAAACCTCAGTCGAAACTATTGAAGGTGCCGTCGCAGTATCCGGGAGCACCGACTCCGAAGTCGTTGTCAACGGCGGCAGCGCGACGACAATTTTCCGTCAATCTCCTCCCGCGCCCACCTCAACAAGCCCTCACCTAGCAGAACTCCAAGTCCGCAGTTTGTTCAGACTCAGTGGCAATATCTATCGCCTCAGCGGTCAAATTAACCCGATCGACATAATTTATGTCAATAACGAAGCGATTAAGATCGATCGAGACGGCAAGTTCAAGATCCAAGGGGTTTTACCTCCCAGCCGCCGCCTCAACATCGTAGTGCGAGCTCCCTCAGTTAGAGAAAGGCATTACATCCTTGTAGTTCCCTAAACAACCAATCTAGCCGTAAGGAGTTATATCTGAGATATGACACCAGTTTCAACTCAATTGACCGATCGAAAAAAGGTTAGTAGTGCGGATTTTAGTCCGCAAAATAGAATAGTGTCCGGTAAATTTACAGTTCAGAAATTGTTTATTAGTGCGAAATTCAGTCCGCATCACTAACCTTCTTTATTATGGCGACCGGCGACGCTTCGCTTGATAATTTCGTTTACAGACGAAGCATTTAGCGGTGAATCTGTGCAGTCAAAATAAAGAAAATTTGCACCCGCGCTTTGTGCTTGCGGTATTGTAAAAGTTCAATAGCATAAATTTTCTCGAACCTCGGACGCGAATGTCATATCAATTCCGGTTGCACTCATACATAATGTTAACAGTCAACAGTCAACTGTCAAGAGTTAACAGTGAATTTACTATTCCGATAAAGAGATGATTTGATATCAATTATAGTGTTATATTAATTGCATGAAGTTCAAAAAACTGATTGAGCATTTCAAACGTCAACCCATCGCCATCCGGCAATATATAATCACAAATCCTCCCTGGATGACAGGTGCTTTAACAGGCGTAGTTTCTGTACTAATGCTGCACTTGGGAATGTGGAAACCCCTAGACTATTTAGGATACAAAACGCTATTTGAAATTCGAGAATCGGGAATTTTGCCAAATCCAGGGTGGGATTCGAGAATTGCCGTAATTGCGATCGAACCCCAAAGCTTGCAGGAATACGGTAAATTTCCTTGGCCGCGCAATCGCTACGCCGAATTGCTGCAGGCGCTGAAAAAATCTCCCCCCACAGCAATTGGCTTCGACATTCTTTTTCTCGATCCGAGTCCGAAAGATGATATTTTAGCGGAGGCGATCGCCGCCAATGGCAAAGTTGTACTCCCGAGAACCACCAAAGAAGAACCAGTAGCATCTTTAAAAGCAGCAGCCGCAGGTGTCGGACACATCATGCACGAGGCCAACAGCGACGGCATTAGCCGCGATTCAACAATGTTTCTGGGCTCTATTCCTAATTTCGGTTTAGCAATGGTTCAGAGGTATAATGCTGCTAACCCGCAAAATCCTGTATTGCTGCCGCAGCCAGAAAATATGCAAGACCAAAAAGTCTGGATTAACTGGCCAGGGAAAACAAAAAATCTACCAACCTACGCTTTTGTTGATGTTGTAAAAGGTAGAATTCCTGAAAATGCTTTCGCGAATAAATTAGTCTTAGTTGGTGTCGTCGCTACCGGTGTCGATCAGATATCTACCCCTCTCAACAAAACTACGGCTGGGGTTTATTTATATGCGGCGTTGATTGACAATTTGCTCGATCGACGCTTGCTGCAGCGGCTACCGGTACTGTTAGAATTTTTTTTATTGTTGGGAATTGGGCCGCTTACTACTTGGGTTCTGTGCAACCGAGGTGTTAAAGATAGAATTGCGATCGCCCTCGGTTTACCTGTCGTTTGGATTGCCGCCGCTGCTGTATTATTTAGCTACTATTTTTGGTGGATTCCCATTGCCGCACCCATCGGCACTTTAATATTATCTGGAACTGCTTTGCAACTGCGGGAACAATACGAAAAACAGCAGTTAATGAGGTTGTTTGAAAAGCACGTCGCCCCCGAAACTGCTCAGCTTATTTGGAAGCGCAAAGCGGAGATATTTGAACAAGGAGAACTCGAACCTCAAGAACTTACAGCAACTGTCCTGTTTATGGATATTCGCAGTTTTACTTCGATTTCCGAAAAAATGCCCGCGCGGGATTTACTCACCTGGCTGAACAATTATTTGGAAGCGATGACTGACTGTATTATGGATCACGGCGGCGTTGTCGATAAATACATCGGCGATGCAATTATGGCAGTTTTTGGAGTTCCTTTTTGCCAAACAGAATATCCCGCAATTCAACAAGATGCTTTGAATGCAGTTGCGGCTTGCATCGCCATGCACGAAAAACTGAACGAAATTAACCAGAAGCTGAGAATTGAACGCAAACCTTTAATTAAGTTTGGCATAGGTTTGCATACCGGACAGTTAATTGCTGGTAGCGTTGGCGGTTCCCGGCGTTTGAATTATTCTGTGATCGGCGATGCTGTCAATGTTGCCGCTAGATTGGAGGCGATGAATAAGCAAATTGTTTCTGACAGTCCTTTTAATTTGTTGGTGACGGGGAAGACTTTTGCTTACGTGTGCGATCGCTACGAAGGCCAAAAAGTAGGATCGATTCAATTGCGGGGCAAACAAGAAGAGACAGTGGTTTATGCTATTTTGGGCGAAAAGCAGTAGTTATTGGTTATTAGTTATTGGTTATTGGTTATTGGTTATTGGTTATCGGTTATTGGTTATTAGTTATTGGTTATTGGTTATTGGTTATTAGTTATTGGTTATTGGTTATCGGTTATTGGTTATTAGTTATTGGTTATTGGTTATTGGTTATTGGTTATTGGTTATTGGTTATTGGTTATTGGTTATTGGTTATTAGTCATATCGTTGACCGTTGCATCGTCAGGTGATTTAACCGGCGCTAGAACACAGAGTACACAGAGTCCGAGAATATATATCTGAATCATTCCGATGCTACCGGATTTGATATCATTAGTCAGTAGGGGCGGTGGATGGTGCGGGCCCGCCCTTCTTCTTAACAGCCAACAGCCAGCAGTCAACAGTCAACAGTCAACAGTCAACTGTCAACAGTCAACTAACCCAACCCTTCAATCAACAAATTGCGAGCACTTTCCAAGGCTTCCTGCAACTTACTAACATCGCGTCCGCCAGCTTGGGCCAAATTAGGCCGCCCGCCGCCTTTTCCGCCGCAAAGTTGAGCAATTCCCCCGATAAACTTGCCAGCTTGCAATCCTTTCTTATTGACTTCTGGACTAAAAGCTGCAACCAAACTTACCTTATCCGGTTCAGGAATTGAGGCCAAAACTACCGCAGCATTTCCTAACTTTTGCTGCAATCTTTCGGCCGCAGTTTTCAGGGCTTCTGTATCCACATCACCCAATTGAGCTACAATGATTTTGAATTCGCCAATGGACTCAGCCTTTGCTAGCAACTGGTCAGATTTCGCGATCGCCAATTCCGACTTCACAGCAGCCAAATGTTTCTGAGTATCCTTCAACTCATTCTGCAAATTAGTAATCCGGTTGGGTAACTCTTCCGGCTTCGCCTTAAATCGATCGCCCAAATCGCGCACAACCCTGTCTCGCACATTCAAATAATCCAAAACAGCTTGGCCCGAAACCGCCTCAATCCGGCGAGTACCAGCCGCAACCCCAGCCTCGGAAACAATCTTAAACAGCCCGATTTCTGCGGTATTGTTGACGTGAGTTCCGCCGCACAATTCCATCGAAACGCCGGGAAAATCGATAACCCGCACCACATCGCCGTACTTCTCGCCAAACATCGCAGTCGCGCCTTTTTCCCTCGCTTGGGCGATCGGCATTTCTGCAACTTCCGCAGCGTGGGCTTCAGCAATCCAACTATTAATTAAATCCTCAATTTTTTGCAATTCTTCTGCGGTGACAGCGCGGGGAGAATTGAAGTCAAACCGCAATCTTTCTGACGATACCAGCGAACCAGCTTGCGAAATCGAATCGTCCACAATTTTTCGCAAAGCTGATTGTAATAAGTGAGTTGCTGTGTGGTTGGCCTGAATTCGGCGGCGGCTGCTATTGTCAATCTTCGCAGTAATACTATCGCCAACTTTCAGGGTTCCCCGTTCCACCAAGCCGAAATGCACGAAGAAATCCGATTCTTTCTTCACGTCATCAACTCTCACCAACAAACCATCACCATTTTCTCCGCTTTTCAAATAACCTCGATCGCCAATTTGTCCGCCGGATTCAGCATAAAACGGCGTTTGGTTCAACACAATTTGTACCTCGGTTCCCGCCTCTGCAGATTCCACAGATTTGCCGTCAACTAAGATAACTTCCACCTCAGCTAAACTCGACAATTCAGCATAACCGACAAACTCAGTTCCCTGGATTGTTTCAGCCAACTTATCCAAAGAACCCTGCACGGTTAAATCGATGGTTTGATGAGCTTCTTTGGCGCGAGTTTGCTGTTCTTTCATCGCGACTTCAAAGCCGTCCAAATCGACAGTGATTCCCTGTTCTTCAGCAATTTCTTGTGTCAGTTCTAAGGGAAAACCGTAGGTATCGTAAAGGGTGAAGGCATCTTGACCGCTGATTTGTTGGTTGGTTTGCTGTTTTGTGCGATCGACAATTTCTTCCAGCAGCTTCTCTCCGCGTTCCAAAGTCTTGAGAAACTGCGCCTCTTCCCTGGCTAATTCTGCCTTAATTTGAGCTTCGCGCGATCGCACGTTGGGATACGCAGCTTCCGAAAGGGCGATCGCACTTTCGGCCACCCGCACCGTAAATTCACCCTGAATCCCAATCAGCCGCCCGTGGCGCACCACCCGGCGAATCAACCGGCGCAAAATGTAACCCCGACCCACATTCGACGCGCGAATTTCGTCTGCAATCATGTGTACCACAGCCCGAATGTGGTCGCCAATTACTTTCAGCGAAACCTTGACTTTTTCATCGCTATTGTGGTAATCAATTCCGGCAATTTCCGCCGCCGATTGAATAATCGGAAAAATCAAATCTGTTTCGTAATTATTGGGGACTTTCTGGAGGATTTGCGCCATCCGTTCCAGTCCCATGCCAGTATCAATATTTTGATTTTGCAGCGGTGTTAAATTGCCCTCTGCATCCTTATTGTACTGCATGAAAACCAGGTTATAAAATTCGATAAACCTGCTATCATCTTCGAGATCGATATTGTCGCCTCTTTCTGGGTGAAAATCGTAGTAAATCTCCGAACACGGGCCGCAGGGGCCTGTGGGGCCGGATTGCCAGAAATTGTCTGCTTCTCCCATGCGTTGAATTCGATCGCCCGGAATGCCAATTTCATCGCGCCAAATCGCAAAGGCTTCGTCATCTTCTCGGAAAACACTCACAACCAAATTTTGGGGCGGTAAACCGAAAACTTCCGTGGAAAGTTCCCAAGCCCAGGCGATCGCCTGTTTCTTGAAATAATCCCCAAAACTAAAGTTACCCAACATCTCAAAAAACGTGTGGTGGCGGGCGGTGCGGCCTACGTTTTCGATGTCGTTGGTGCGGATGCACTTTTGCGAAGTTGTGGCGCGCGGCGAAGTGGCGGCGCGCTGACCGAGAAATATTGGCTTGAATTGTAGCATTCCGGCGATCGTCAGCAACACTGTCGGATCTTCCGGTACCAAAGAAGCGCTGGGCAAGATTTTATGTCCCCGCTGGGCATAAAAGTCGAGGAATGTTTGGCGGATTTCGCTACCACTGAGACATTTAGGAGAAATAGACATGAGAAAAGCACTTAAGTATTTGAAGGTGTAGCAACAATAGAATTTATAGTCCCGGACGCACCTATGTCCAGAAACCCGATTTTTCAACCAGAATACACGGTTGGTAAATCCTCAATCCCGATGAAAAAACCCGGTTTCTTTGCGGATGAGTGCGTGAGTCCTAACTTACATCTATGTGGATATTAATATCATTATACGTAGTAATGTAAAGACCTATCAAGTTTTGCAAATAGTGCTTTACTACTCCGAAAGCTCGTGCTAACTTAATAATAGACACCGGGACAGAAAGAAACAGGAGGTCGCTATATTTAGAAGCAAAGTTCAAGGATATAGGCATGGTGTCTCCGGTCTAGATTCCCCAGCGCAGCCGAAATTAACCGAACACAACTTGGAATAGTGGCAAAACTAGCGATCGCGCAGTTAAGCCAAACCGCCGTCGAGTCAGACTTATTGTGCTTGCGGATTAAAAGTAAAGTTGCACAAATTGTCAACCCTAGTAAGTAATCGTTCTTTACCGGAAACACATCTCGTTTGTTAGAAAAAACAAAGCTCTCATATTATTGGGTCTGATCGCTGTCGATCGGGCCCTACGCTTTTTGAGAGGAAGATGGGGAGAAAGTTCGATGTTTATTCTTCAGTCTGCGGATGCGGAGGAAAGTTGGTGCAGACCTGATTTTAACCGCCGAGTTGAATCTTTCGAGCCATAGATCCTATCACGTTCGGTCTACGATCGTAACAAAAACGGTTCGTAGTGCGGACCTTAGTCTGCACTAGAAACCAATTTTATCGTTGTGAATCGACAAGACAGGATATTATAGATAGTTGCACTGGTGCGATCGCGTCTGCCCCTTTTTTTGCCGTGACCTAGATGCCCTGGCATCAAGGGCGCTCAAAGATGCGATATCATGGAAAAGTCAAGACAAGACATTAAAACCTATCCCCTGTATAGCAGGAAACTCTAAGCTTGAGGAGCTTGCTGCAAAGCAAGAATAGCAAACCGCCATTTTAGGTTACAAAACCCACCCTAAGAATTTGAATCTCAGGATATAAAGGAGTCAAAACTCTAAAAAATCCCCTCCCCGACACAGGGGTGAGAGTTTCAAGCAATAGAGTTCTGTCAAGTCAAAAAAGTAGTGCAGCCAACTGTTGTAATAAATCACCGCAGAAAAAGCTGCAGGCGCGTCTTTAGAGCCTACTTAAAATGCTCGACAGGCAAATTAACAAAAAATTCCACACAGTTCTAAAACTCACAATATCGGGAGATTCGAGGTACAAAAATGGCAGAAATCACTAAAGAAGAAATGCGCGAACGGCTGGGAAATATAGACCAGATTCGAGATATAATTTTCGGGGCGCAGCTTAGAGAATACGACAATCGCTTCGATAAAATAGATTCTGAGCTGTCAATGATGCAGCAAGATACCCAAGCTCGCATCGAACAGATAAAAACAGTTCTATCCGCAGAAATGAAGGTGGCAATTGATTCGTTAGAAAAGAAAGTTAAATCGCTTACCTCAAACACGCAAGAAGAAAGCGCCGACCTCCGCCAGCAAATCGATCGCCTTAACCGCAAATTCTCCAGCAGCATAGAATCCCTCGACGAAGCGATAGACAATCAAACCAGTTCGATTCGCGACGAACTCTCCCAAACCAGAGAGCGACTCTCCGAAGAAACCCGCACTCTGAAAACACAGGTTTTTGAAGAACTCGACCGCCGCTTTTCCATGCTCAGAGACGTTAAAGTTTCCAGAGATGACATGGCAGAAATTCTGTTTGAACTAGGCATGAGGCTCAAAGGAACAGAATTTGTCCCCGAACTTAAAGGCGTTACTGATAATAAATTAAATAACGAATTCTTGTTGCCGGAGCGCCACCACCACGGATAATCACGCATGGCTTTACCGAAAGAAAATCCAGAAGTTGAAAATCAGCTAGAGGGTTTTGTTTCTCAACCTGACGAGTCTGCTGCCAGCGCAGCAACCCAGCTAGAACCATTCCTGAATCTGTTACTCGATCTCAAAATTATTGCTGATTCAAACCAGCAAAGTTCCGATCGCGAAAGTGACAGCAACAGCGAAAACGATCGAGCTGGGGCCCTCGACGGGTTGATGGATTTGTTACCTATTTCCTCTGCTTCTGCTGAGGAAATTACCACAACTGCTCCCTCAAACACTCAATCTCCCCAATCCGAAGCTGACAGCAACAGCAAAAACCATCGAGCGGCAGCTACCGGCGGGTTGATGGATTTGTCAGGTATTTCTCGGCAAGAGCAAGAGGAAATTGCAGCGCAGCAAAATCCCGATTCCGAAAGTCACAGCATCGGCAAAAAAGCTCAAGCTGGAGCCCTCGGCGGGTTGATGGATTTGTTAGGTATTTCTGAGCGAGAGCAAGAGGAAATTGCAGCGAGCGTCCAGCACAAAACTGCCTCTGGCGAACCCAAATCTACAAATTTTCCGGCCGTTGCAGGCGAGTCGAAAAGTTGGCTGTTCCCTACTCAAAAACTCAACAGTTCTGAACTGGAAAGAAACTATTCCTCAGCTAAAACTATAGATATTTCCGCAGATGTTTCGGAGTTTGAGAGAGAATCGCCTGACTTGACAATTTCAGATTATCCTCAGTACGTACAGGCGGAAAAATCCCAGGATTTAGACACCGCTTTAGAGGATTTGTCCGATCGCCCAACTCTAGAATCACCCGCAGCAACTAATCCAAATACCGCAGTTCCCGCACCTTCACAGCCCTCAGAAAAAATGTATCTAGATGCGGTGGTTGCTTCTGGGCCATCGATGTCAGAATTGCCAGAACAGCCGACACCGATATCGCAGCGATCGGAAATATTAGGCGAAATTAAACAAGACTTAAATGAAGCCGACAACGCGATGGAAAGGCTGCAAAGTCTGATTTTTGGCTCGCAAATCTCGGATATCGAGCAAGTCAAAAATCTCCTCGAACAAAACGACTTGCCCGGTGTGCGCCACCTGATGGTAACTATCAACGATAAATTAGGAAAACTCGAACACCAAATCCACGATCCCCAAGAACTGATCGCGCTGATGCTGCCTTGGATCGCAGAAATTCTCAGCCGCAAAATTACCGATTCCCGAGAAGAAGTTGTTAACGCGATCGTGCCAATTATTGATGAAGTAATTAGGGCAAAAACGGTAGAAAACAGGCCAGCAATGAGTTCGGCGATCGCTGAATTGCTCCCAGACGCCCTTGCTCAACAAATAAAAAATTCGCCACAAGAAATTGCTAAGGCGATCGCCCCAGAAATCGGCATGGCAATTAAAGAGCAAATTCGCCTTGACCAAGAGTCGATCGCCCAAGCCCTCGCTCCGGAAATGGGCAAAGCGATTACAGCCCAAATACAACTCGAACGAGATGCAATGGTGGATGCCCTCTATCCCGTCATAGGCAATACTATTGCCAGATACATGGCAGAAGCTATCAAGACAATCAATGAAAAAGTGTCAAATGCCATGAGCGTGGAAGGAGTGAAGCGCAAAATTCGCTCCAAAGTACAAGGAGTCTCCGAAGCCGAATTAATCCTCAAAGAATCAGTACCCTTTACCATCCAAGCAGTATTCTTAATTCACAAAGCATCAGGCTTGATAATTTCCGAAGTTCAAAACTCCGAAAGTTACCAGTTAGAATCAGAAATGGTAGCAGGAATGCTCACAGCTATTCGCAGCTTTGTCAACGAGTGCATCGTTGTGCCGGGAGAAATTTCCGAACTCAATCAAATTGAATACGGCGACTCAAAAATTTTGCTAGAAGTAGCGGGATACTGCTACATTGCAGTCGTAATTAAAGGAGAACCGCCAGAATCGTTCATCAGCAAGCTGCGGAAAACACTTAGTAATCTCATCCTTAATTACGCTAAATTAATTCACGAATTTAACGGCGACCCCGATACTATACCGGAGTCGCTGCACCCGTTTATCAAAACTTTATTCGACCCCCTGGACAAGGAAAAATCCACAAAACCCCCGCTCGCCCTAGCCGGGATCAGTTTACTCGCCCTCAGCTTAATCTTAGTACCTTGGGGAATGTATCAGTACCGCCGCAGCATCGACCGCCCCCTGGTAGCAAATGTCGCTTTAGCTTTAGCATCGACGCCAGAATTAGCAGTTTACCGCTTAAACGCCGACCTTGAGGGCAACACTCTCAAGTTAACCGGAAAATTGCCAAATCCACAATTGCGAGCAAAAGCCGCAAAAATAGCTGCATCAACTGTACCAAATCTGAAATTAGACAATCAAATTATCGCTGTAGATGTACCTCCCGACCCTGTTTTGGCAGCCGGCGAGGTGCAGCGGATTACCGCTGTTTTGAACCAGAGGGAGGGCGTTTCTATTTCTACTCGCTATGGCGATCGCAAAGTGACAGTAGAGGGCACAGTCACCGACGCTGCAGACTCACAAAAAATTGCTCAGTCCCTAAAACAAATTCCCGGCGTTCAGTCCGTCGTCAGCACGATTAAACTAGATCCGCTCCAGATCTTAAGCCGCATCTACTTTGACCCAGGAACGGCGAAATTAGACTCAACATCCGCAGAAATCATCGCCAGTGTCAAAAAATTCATGGATCGATATCCTCAAAAACATATTAAGATAATTGGGCACAGCGATGGAACTGGCGAAGTTGCCACAAATCAACGGCTGTCGCTCCGGCGTGCCGCAGCAGTGCGAGATGCTTTGGTGCGGCAAGGTGCAGACCCCAAGCGCCTCCAAACGATCGCCAGCCCCAATTCACCCGACGGCGTAGAACCCAATCAACCGCTACTTTTGAGCAGATGCGTGATATTTGAACCAATAACTAAGACCGCAAACGGCAAATAATTATGTCAGTTACTATATCTAAAAAAATGTGCATGATCGGCGACTTTGGCGTGGGCAAAACCAGCTTGATCCGCCGTTTTGTCGATCGGCAATTCAGCGACGAGTACCTCTCCACTGTCGGAGTCAAAATTTCCAGCAAAATTATTACATTAGAAAATATAAAACAGCAGGCAAATATCACAGCCAAGTTGCTGATTTGGGACTTAGAAGGGCATACAAAATTCAAAGGAATTGCACCGACTTACTTGCAAGGAGCTAGCGGCGTTTTAATCGTTGCCGATGTCAGCCGAACCGAAACAGTTGAGCGAATCTCCGAACACATTAAGCTTTTTTCTTCAGTCAATCCCAAAGGGTTAATTATCATCGCCTTGAACAAAATAGACTTGATAGACGAAGAAAAATTGGCAATGCTAGTGGAAATCTCCCACGCGATCGCTAAAGACAAAGTAATAGCAGTTTACACCACATCTGCCAAAACAGGCCAAGACGTTGACGAAATTTTCCACAAACTAGCTTACACAATGGTAGAACAAACATGAACCCCCTTTTTAAGAAACTCTTGGGCCCGCGACAAACAGAGTATCTGGTAGTCAATCACAACTTCATCATTCAGGAAACCTCCGCCGAAGCACAACATTATGCCGATACTCCCGGCGACGCGCTCCCCGGCACAGATGCTCGCATCAGTTTTCCCGAACTGATTGGTATTGAAAATATCCTGATTTCCATCGCAATGGGACGGCGGCCGAGTTTTGAACTCAAAGGTATCGCTCGGTTTGCCGACAACAACCACCCTTTATACTTCGATATGTTGGCAGTAGAACATGAAAACGAACAAGGTGTGGCAAATAATTTGCTCATTTTGATTGAAGATGCCACCGAAAAAATGGTAATGAAGCAATCATTAATTCAGAGAGCAAATGAAGCTAATCTGTTGGTAAGCGCCCTAGCAGCTTCTAAAGATTATATAGATAAAGTTATTAGCTCGATGGGCGATGCTTTGTTAGTGACAACAACCTTAGGAATTATCAAAACAGTCAATCAATCGGCACAAGGGTTATTTGGGTATAGTGAATCAGAATTAATCGACCATCCACTCTCCAAAATAGTAGTCGAAGAAACCTTGCTTTACCAAGCTCGCCATCGCTATATTTTGTCTCAAAAAGAGCTGCTCCGAGAACTGGAAGTAGTCTGTACTACCAAAATAGGAGAAGAAATTTGGGTAGAATTTTCCTGTTCGGCAATTCAGACAGAATTACAAGGACTTTACGATTTCATCTATATCGGCAGAAACATCACAGAACGCAAACAACAAGATATAGAAATTCGTAGTTCTTTGGTAAAAGAGCAAGAACTCAGACAAATAAAATCTCGTTTTTTTTCAATGCTCGCTCACGAATTCGGCAATCCTTTAAATACAGTATTATTTGCTACTCAAATCCTCAAAGAATACGGCGACTCAATCACCCACGCAGAACAACAAGAATATCTCGGACACCTTAAATCAGCATCTAAACACATGGCTCACCTATTAGATGATGTGCGGTTGCTCAGCAGCGCCGAAGCCGGAAAACTCCAATTCAATCCCGCACCAGTTGACTTGCTAAAATTTTGCAGCGAATTAGTAGAATCAATTAAAATTAGTGAGGGACAATATCGTAAAATTAACTTTATTTGCCGACCATCAACTCCGCCTGCGAAAAAAACCGATCGCGATTCGGAGAAAACACAACCCGATCCCGAACTCGATCCCAAATTGCTGCGGCACATCTTGACAAACTTGCTTTCTAATGCAGTAAAATACTCACCTACCGAAAGCAATATTTATTTTCAATTAAATTGTTATCATGAAAAAGCTACATTTAAAATTCAAGACGCAGGCATTGGCATTCCGATAGAAGACCAAGAACAACTATTTGAATCCTATTACCGGGCCCAAAATGTCGGTAAAATCCCCGGTACAGGACTGGGTTTATCTATAGTCAAGCAGTGTGTAGACTTGCACGGAGGTCAAATCGAATTTTCCAGCGAGACAGGGTTAGGCACTACCTTTATAGTCACAATTCCATTTTACAAACAAAAATAATACAATTTGCGATTTGCGATTTGGGAATTACCCCGCTCAAAAACGGGTACTTGCTTGCCGACGCGAGCGTCAGGGTCGAACCCAAAATTTTAGACAAAAGTTCAAGCTGCCAGATTCATCTGTGGAGTAAATCTCAAATCTCAAATCTCAAATCGACTAATGACTAATGACTAATGACTAATGACTAATGACTATCAGGAACAGAGGGCGCATTCACTACTAAGAATCCAACATGAACACCCTGTTAAAAAAGCTGTTGGTTCCCCACCACCTGGAGTACCTAGCACTGGATAAAGACTTTTTAATCCAAGAGACATCTTTCCAAGTGCAGCGCTTCGCGGACTTTCCCGAAGAAGTAACGGCCGGCAACGATGTGCGGCTTCCTTTTCCTGAATTGGTGGGAACTGAAGAAATTTTAATCGATATTTTTGAAGGGCGGTTGCCAAACTTTGAATTTAAAGCGATAACTCGGGTACTAGAAAATGGCTCGCGGCTTTATTTTGATATGTATATCGTCGAATTCAGCAATGACGATAATTATCAGAGATTAATTATATTTTTTGAAGACGTAACCGACAGGATGGGTTTAGAACAAACTCTAGTCCAAGCTACCAATGAAATGAATATTTTATTGAGTACCTTAGCCGCTACTAATAATTATGTTGAAAAAATTATTACTTCAATTGCTGAAGTTTTGTTGGTGACAACTGCATCGGGAAAAATCAAAAAAATCAATCAAGCGACTCAAGATTTATTCGGTTACAGCGAATCAGAATTAGTAGGACAGCAAATAAACGCTCTTGCTGCTGATGGTGAATCTTTGCAAGCAGTCAGCCAACAGCAGTCTCAATCATCTCCAACCAATGTCGAAGTAGTTTGCACGGCAAAAACCGGAGAAAAGTTCACAGTTGCTTTTTCCTGTACGGCAATTCCGAGTGAAATTCAAGGAATTTCTCAAACAAGGGGCGCCCTCCAAGATTTCGTGTACATCGGCCGCGACGTTACAGATAGAGAGCGAGCCCGCAAGCGAAAACTAGCTCAGTACGTCACCACTCGTATCCTGTCTACATCCGAAACAATCAAAAAAGCTCTAACAGCAATTCTTCCGGTAATTTGTGATAGTTTGGGATGGGATACCGCCGAACTTTGGATGCCGGAAGCGGGCGAAAAACTGCTGTCAGGAAGTAAGAGAATAACTGCGGTTTCCGACCCCAATTTGCTGCGCTGCCTGGTCAGTTGGAGAAAACGATCGGTTTCTATCCCTAAATTTGCCGAATTTGGCGAACAAATGACCTGTGAGTTGGGGGAAGGATTGCCCGGTATCGTTTGGGCTAGCGGTTCCCCTCAGTGGATTGCAGATGTCACAAAAAGTGATATTTTTTTGCGCCGAGAAATCGCTGCAATTGAAGGACTGCACGGAGCTTTTGCCTTCCCTATTTGGGGGGATTACGAGCAGGAAACTTCGGAAAAGTCTGTGTTGGGAGTGATGACTTTTTTTAGCTGTGAAGTGCGGAGTTTTGATGAAGATTTGCTCCAAATAATGGGGACAATCGGCAGTCAACTCGGTCAATTTATCAAGCGGAAACAAGCTGAAATAGCCTTGCGGGACAGCGAAGAACAACTGCGAGATTTATTTGAAAATGCTACTGATTTAATTCAAAGTATTGGAGCTGACGGTCATTTTTTGTATGTAAATCGGGCTTGGCGGGAAACTCTGGGCTACAGCGAAGCAGAAATTGCTGAAATGAGTGTTTTTGATATTATTCATCCCAATAGTTCCCCTGAGTCTCTGGATATATTATATCAAGCTATCAGTAAAAATGACTTTAATGAAGATACATTTTATCCCGATTCTATCGAAGTAATATTTATCACGAAATCTTCTGAATTAATTTTGCTGGAAGGTAGCATAAGCTGTAAATTTTCGGAAGGTTCGCTAGTAGCGATTCGCGCTATTTTGCGAGATATTACTGCTCGAAAAATGGCAGAAGATGCCCTGGCACAATCGGTGTCTTTGCTGCAAGCAACCTTTGATTCTACGGCTGACGGTATTTTAGCTATTGACAGGAACGGAAAAATAGTCAGTTTCAATCGGGAATTTGTGGAAATGTGGGGGATACCTAATGAAGTGATGGCGCTGCGAGACGATGCTACAACGATCGCTTTTGTGCTGAACCAACTCAAAGATCCCCAAGGATTCCAAGACAGAATAGAATCGCTTTACGATCAGCCAGAAGCCGAAAGTTTCGATTTGTTGGAATTTCAAGATGGCAGATTTTTTGAACGCTATTCGGAACCGCAGCGGCTGGGAGATAAAATTATCGGCAGAGTCTGGAGTTACCACGATATTACGGAACGCAAGCAAGCGGAAGATGCCCTGCGGGAAGAACAAGCAAAATCAGAAAAGTTGCTGTTAAATATTTTGCCGAAGGCAATAGCAGAACGCCTCAAACAAAACGAAACTACTATTGCTGAATATTTTCCTGAAGTGACTGTTTTGTTTGCAGATATTGTGGGGTTTACAGCTTTGTCTAGCACGATGAATCCGATCGCTCTGGTGGAACTCCTCAATAAAGTTTTTTCAAGATTCGATTTGTTGTGCGAACAGCACGGCTTAGAAAAAATCAAGACAATTGGCGACGCATATATGGTGGTGGGAGGGCTGCCGAATCCCAGGGCAGATCACGCTGAGGCGATCGCCAAACTGGCTCTAGATATGCAAACAGAAATGGCTCGGTTTCATCAGAAGAATCACAAATTTTTTAGCATCCGCATCGGTATCCACAGCGGCCCGGTTGTGGCCGGAGTTATTGGCATCAAAAAGTTTATTTATGATTTGTGGGGCGACACGGTAAATATTGCTTCCCGAATGGAGTCTCACGGTATATCTTGGCGGATTCAAGTCAGCGAAACTACTTATAAGTTATTGGAACACCAATATTTATTTCAGGAACGGGGAATTATTCAAGTTAAAGGAAAAGGGGGAATGAAAACTTATCTGCTCGTTAGGAAAAAAAAATTAGTCAGTAGTCAGTAGTCAGTAGTCATTAGTCAGTAGTCAGTAGTCAGTAGTCAGTAGTCATTAGTCAGTAGTCAGTAGTCAGTAGTCATTAGTCAGTAGTCATTAGTCAGTAGTCAGTCATTGGTAACAAGTTAAGCTTGTATGCCAGTTGTCAAGGGGAGTTCAGAAGATTTCTCAAAGAAAAATTGATTCTGA
>NZ_JAUBTN010000079.1:0-28874 GCF_036705055.1 Microcoleus sp. CZ3-B2
ACTAATGACTAATGACTAATGACTAATGACTAATGACTAATGACTAATGACTAATGACTAATGACTAATGACTTCAAATTACCTGAGCCACAACTTAATAGTATTGTCTTTAGAACCGCTAGCAATAGTTTTGCCGTCGGGACTAAAAGCCACTACATAAACCTCATCGGTATGTCCGGTCAAAGTATTCAGCAATTCTCCGGTAGCAAAGTCCCAAATTTTAATAGTTTTATCCTTGCTCCCGCTGGCAATAAACTTTCCGTCCGGGCTAATAGCCACCGAGACAACATCGTCAGAATGTCCTTTAATCGACCGAATTAAATCTCCTGTTTCGATATCCCAAATTTTAATAGTTTCATCGTAGGAACCGCTCACAATGGTTTTGCCGTCCGGGCTGACAGCAACTGACCTCACTTGGTCGCCGTGTCCCTCAAGAGTTTTGATCAAGTTGCCCGTTGCTACATCAACAATTGTAATTTTTTTGTCCTTAGAACCGCTAACTAAACTTTTGCCATCGGGAGTGAAAGCAACAGAATAAACAAAATCTGTATGGTCTGGCAAATTATAGATCAAACTACCAGTTGCTGCATCCGAAATTTTCGTGGTTTTGTCTCCGCTGCCGCTAGCAATCAGCTTGTCGTCGGGGCTGAAAGCGACTGACCAAACAGAAGCTGTGTGGTCAAGAAGGCGCGTCCCTTGCCCTGTTTTCAAATCCCAGAGCATGACTCTCCAAAAACCTGTTCCTGTCGCAAGTTTTGTACCGCTTGAGTTGAAAGCAACCGACCAAATGGTGGATGAATCTCCGGCGAAAGTGCGGATCGATTTGCCTGTAGCTAAATCCCAAATTTGGACGGTTTTGTCTTTTGAACCGCTGGCTAACATTAAGCCGTCTGGACTGAAAGCAACTGCCCCGACGGCATCTGAATGCTGGGCAAAGTTTTTGACTTTGGCGTTTTTCCAGCGCAGGCCTGCTTGGCACTGTTGCTGTAACTTTTGGGCGGAATCATAGCTGCTGTTGGTGTTGGGAATTGTGGGGATTTGGTTGATACAGCCTTCATAATTGCTGGCTTGATAGAGAGATTCAATTTGATTGAGCTGTTGGGCTTCTTGTTGCAATCCTTGCTCGCCTTCTTGCCATTTGAGATATCCGTAAATTCCGCCGATCGCCGCTAAGAGTGCTGCAATGGTTGCTCCGGCGAGATAAGGATTGAATTTGCGAGGTTCTTTGGGGACAATTACTGGGGGAGTGGGGATCCTCTCCGTTGGCGTAGCCCCCGTAGGGGCGGGCTGCGCTAACGACAAATCGGTTTTTCCGTTCAGATCCACCTCCGGGGATACCGCCAGAGTTGGCTGCAATTCTGTTTTCGGGTTGGGGTTGCGGTGTCCGTCCAACACTGTGGCGATCGCCTTGTACAATTTAGCGAATAAAGATTTAGGAACGACTAATTCTTCAATTCTCGCGGCATCTTCGTCCGTAAGCCCTAACACTTGCTGCAAGCGCTTTAACTCGTCGCGAGTTTCCAGAGAAAAGGGATATTCTTGCTGCATTGCTTCTTGCAGCGATTGTTCGTAGCGTTCGCCTTTTTGCCTGTATTTGCGGTAAGGGTTCAATACCTCATCTTCGATCGCCTCTGCTTCTTCTGGTAGCAATTCCAAACTGACGCGCAATTCTTCTAATATTCTCCGCCCGACAACTGTAATGTCACCCCGGCTGCTGCTGCGCCGATCGACTTCTTCGCGATATATTGTCAGCTTGGGAATCCGCGCGCGCGATCGATCGCCAATTTTCCTCAAATCGGCTAAAGCTTCCGCCGCCGACTGGTAGCGTTCCCGATAATCGTAGCGCACCATATTGTCCAAAACATCGGCCAGCGCTTGGGAACACGCCGCTAAATGCCGCCAAACAATTTCGCCTTTATTAGAATTTTTCAAATCCCGCAGTTTCGGCAAATCGTAAGCCGGCAAACCCGTCATTGCTTGGATACCAATCATTCCCAAGGCGTAGATATCGCTGTTGAGTTGGGGGTTGTATTGAAATTGCTCGATCGGCATATATTCCAGCGTCCCAATCCGCACAGTTACCGGCGCTTGTCTTTGAGCAATGTGAATTTCTTTCACCGAGCCAAAGTCGATCAGCACTAACTTGTTGTCAGAATAGCGGCGGATTAAATTAGCCGGTTTAATATCTCGGTGAATTACTCCCTGTCCGTGTACAAACACTAAAATTTCTAACAGTTCTTTCAACAAAAGAATGAGCTTTTCTTCTGCTAAAGGCTTCCCCGGTACAATCTCCGTTGATAGCGAGTGACCGGGAATAAAAGATTCAACTAAGAAAAATTCTTCATTTTCTTCAAAATAAGCGAATAGCTGAGGAATTTGATCGTGTTGACCGAGCTTTTCTAGAACTTCTGCTTCTTTTTGGAAAAGACGGCGCGTAGTATTAATTAATTTCGGTTCACTGGTACCCGGACGCAGGTGTTTGACAAAGCACTGCGGTTCACCGGGACGGCGAATATCTTTGGCTAGATAGGTTTGTCCAAATTCTCCTGTTTCTATGACTTCAATGATTTGATAGCGTCCATCTAAAAGTTGGCTCACCATGATTATAACGCAGCCTTTTTTTGGTTGATTTTCGCAAGAAACAGTTTCACAGTCGGTAGTTTTGAGTTGTAAGTAAGTCCGTCGATTTGAGATTTGAGATTTGAGATTTACTTCACAGATTCATCGGGAAACTCGAACAAAAGTCTAAAATTGTTGGCTTTCCAAACTCATAGCGTCGGGGGCTTCGGTTTTTTGGCCCGTCAGTTATTTTACATTTAAATTGCAGATTTTTGGCGAGCCCGATGCCCACCCGACCAGCATTTAACTGTATTCCACCGCAACTGCTCGCCGAATGGTAAATTGCCTAATATAGCGGTTCGATCGCGTGGTGAGGTATGCCCGGTTTTGCCTATGCCCTGTTTTGCCTATGCCCTGTTTGGCCTATGCCCTATGCCCGATCCCCGATAGTACCTCCTATGAGAGCACAGAAAGGCTATACTTTATCTTTTTAACATCTGCAAAGCTTGATATCCTAAAAAGAAAAAACCCAACGCACCGAGTATCGCTATCGTGTCCGCCAACACATCGACTGTCAGAAATTCGCCCATTGCCATATCCTCTCTTGACTGATATTTATCCTCGGCTTTTAGGTCGCTGACCGGGTGAGGGGTAAGACCCCTTGCTGCGGGCGAAGCCAAAGATGCTCACAAATTATAGCAAAAGAGGTCGCTAAAATAACTTTCCGGGCGATCGACTAGCTTTTTGTTTTAATATTTTTTAATATTTAAGGAGACAAACTGTGCACCGAAATTTTGAGGTCAGTTCGCTTTGATATTGTTAACCCTGTTAATTTTTTCTCTGATTGTAAGTAGAGCTTACACTAAGAATTTGCACCGATCGGTGCAAAATGCGCCTCGCACTGACAGCAGTTCGGCTCAGCAGTTACAGCCCTCTACCGGGCTCTTCCCCAAAGTTTCGGTAATCGTACCAGCATACAACGAAGCGGAGAATATTCGGGATTGCGCGATCGCCATTTTGGAGAGTACAGCGCTGACGGAGGACAACCTAGAGGTTTTGATTGCAGACGATCGATCGACAGACGACACTAAGTCGATCGCCCAAACCCTACAACAGGAACTCAATGACCCCCGCCTTAAAATATTAGCAGGTCAGCCGCGACCTACCAACCAATATTGGGCCGGCAAAAACTGGGCCTGCGCCCAAGCTTTCCAGGAAGCAACCGGAGACTTCCTATTATTTATCGATGCCGACGTGCGGCTCAAACCAGGGGCGATCGAAACCGCAATTGCCACAGCAGAAACAGAGAAAATAGACTTGTTTACCTGTATGCCAGCCCTGGTTTGCGAGTGTTTTGCCGAATGGTTGGTACAGCCGTTAATGTTCAATCATTTAGCAGTTTGCTTCGATTTTACCGCTGTTAACGATCCTGCAAAAACAGACAGTGCTTTTGCCGGCGGCCCATTTATGCTATTTAGGCGATCGGCCTACGAAAAAATCGGCGGACACGAAGCCGTTGCCGGCGAAATTGTCGAAGATGTGGAATTAGCCAGACGCATCAAACGTGCGAGTTTAAAGCTCGGACTTTATTCCGGGGCAAATTTGGCATCTGTGCGGATGTATCGGTCTTGGAGCGCCTTGTGGGAAGGCTGGACAAAGAATTTGTATCTCGGCGCTAACCGCAATTGGGGCATGATGGTTTACATGGCCGCCATAATGTTTTTTCTTTATCCGATGCCCTGGTTGGCATTAGGTATTTTGCTGGTTAACGGCGAAATTGCTAACCTAATTACCAATTACCAATTACCAATTACGAATTACCAATTACCAATTACCTTGTTAACTATTTGTTTATCGGCAATCGTAATTTGGTCTCATTACACTTTGCGCCGCTTGGGTGCCGAAATTTCCGAGTGTTCGACGAAATACTGGTGGTTGGGAGGTTTGGGAGGTACGTTAATTGCCGCAATTGCGATCGGTTCCGCCATCAAAACAGAAACCGGTTGGGGATGGACTTGGCGCGGGAGAGCTTTGCAAATCAACAATTAATCCCCGATTTTTGAGCTGACAAAAATTAGTAGGGTGCGTTAAATTCGAGATTTGCGATCGTGCCGGAAAACTCTCAGAATGATACCATTTTTCTAAAGATTTGCTATGTATGAAGTTCTAGCCCCCCCGAAGTCGCGGGGGGGTTGGGGGGGTAATATCTAGCGCTACTTTATAAAATTGGTATAATCCCAAATTTATGCGTATACCAAAGCAGGTACTCGCTTGTAAGCAGGCGTGCCCGATCGCTTTTCAATCTCCGGGTGAAAAATCACATTAACTTCAGGATAAAACATCAAAGCAGCACCCGCACGAACCGCCCCGTAAATCACCTCAACATTTTCCATTTTCCCCGCATTTCCCTGCACCGTAACCCGCTGATGTTCTTGCAAACCCGCGCTTTCTGCATCCTCGCGATTCATTAAAATGCAGTTGCGGTGCGGCATTCCCCGGTACTTGTCATCAATTTTGTAAACCACAGTATTGTGCTGAGAATAACTGCGTCCCGTCATCAAGGCTACCACTAAACCGCGCACCGATTCCGATACACCAAAATCTTTAATTTCCGGTAATTTCAGGACAGGTAAAGGCGCGACAAACATCTTGGCTTTGCCGGAATCAGTGGGGAATTTAGGTTCCATAAAAATCCGCCCGCTGATGGTAAATTCCTCTTTTGTATCATCAATTGTTGCCATTTTTTCATAGCCGGGAATTGTTTTAGCAATCAATTGTCGAATGTATCGCGTATCTTGCAGTTGGCGCCAGTCTACCGGATAACTGCCGTGAATTCTGCTCGCCAATTCGGTCAAAAAATGCACTTCTGGAATTAAGTCAGCCTCTTTGAGGTGAGTTTCGCCTTCATCATTGAAACGCACAAAGTTATTACCAGATTCCACCGTTGTTTTGTGGGGGTTTTCAAAGCGATTCAGCACGGGAATCACAATTGTATTGTGCTTTGCCAATCCGTTAAAATGCCCTAAGTTCGGTTTGGTTGCGAGGTAGATAATAGTTTCAATCTTACCTAAAGCGCGTTTTGCTTGATTAGAATCTGGATTTGCCCCGTACAGGTTGCCGCCCAGACAGAGTAGCGTATCGACTTTGCCTGCATCTGCTGCTTCAATGAGCGATCGAGTTTCGTAACCCTTAACGCGACTCAGGGGACGCCCCAACAACTGTTCGAGAGTGTGTTGGATTTCTTTTTTCAGCTTCACAGTCACGCCCATAGAGCCGAATCCTTGGACGTTTGAGTGTCCTCTCACGGGCATTAATCCCGCCCCTTCTTTGCCGACATTTCCCGTCATCAAGGCAGTATTAGCAATGCTAAAAACATTATCTACGCCGTTTTGTTGTTGGGTAATTCCCATCGCCCAACCGAATACAACTCGCTTTGAATTGCCGATAATTTTGGCGGCTTCCTCAATTTCTGCTTGCGAAACTCCGCAAGTTGTAGTAATAGTTTCCCAGTCGGTTTCGCGGGCGTGCTGCACTACTGCTTCCCAGCCTTCGGTGTGGGCTTGCAAATATTTTTCATCCAGCAATCCTTGTTCGATTACAGATTTTTGAATGCCGACAAATAAGGCAGTGTCGCTGCCGGGAATTGGTTGCAAGTAGAGCGAGGAAATATCGGAACCCGGGATGAGCGACTTGACGGGAAATGCTGGAGAACCAAATTTGACTAACCCGATTTCCATCACTGGGTTAATTACAATTATTTTACCGCCTTTGTCGCGGATTTTAATCAACTCGTTCATGAAGCGGGGATGGTTGTAGGCAGAATTCGCGCCCGCGAGCACGACGCAATCTGCTTGCTTCAAGTTTTCTAGACTCACTATTGAGGTGCGGGTAGCAAACATTTCGCTTAACCCAGTTGTCGAGGGAGCGTGGCACAAATCCGAACAATCTGCTAAGTTATTGGAACCCATCGCCCGCATCATCAATTGCAGTAAAAAAGCCGCCTCGTTGGAAGAGCGACCGGAACTGTAAGATGCGACTCTTTCGGGGGTTTTGCGAAACGCAGCCTCGGCAATTTGATAAACTTCTTCCCAAGAAATGCGATCGTAATGAGACGAACCAGCCCGCAAAATCATCGGAAAACTCAACCTTCCCAGTCTATCTGCTTGCATAGAACTTAATTGTTGAAGTTCTGAAATATTGTGCTGTTCAAAATAGCTTGTCTTCACAGCAGGTTTAATTTCAGCGGAGATTGCTTCAACGCTTTTCATGCAGCGCTGAAGTTTTTCGCCCTCTTCATTAGTAAAGCCTCCTTTCTGCCCGCCAGTGCCCCAAGAACATGACAAACAAGCACTATTGTGAAGCAAAGTTTTCCAAAGTTTCGGGCCTTCCGGGGACAAAGTATGTTCTGCCCAAAACTCAATTACGGGTAAACCGCCACCAATGTCTGGTGTTTCCTCATTTTTCTCGTTGAAGGGCGGAACGGGTTGGATATTTTGGGAGTTGGTGTCCATACGGTTTACCTTTGGTTTGAATTGCGGGTTGATGCGACGGGCGAACCGCCAAAGAAGTTAAATTTATGACTAAAATTTTACCGCAATTTTACAGCTTAAAAAACCTGTCAACAGATAGATGTTTCAATCTCTATTTAAATCTAGGTTTGCAGCATCGGAAAGCAAGTCATTCTTCATCCGCATAAAAGCGAGATCGAGAGGGATAATCCTTGAGGGTTTACTTGTTTTTATTTAAGGCTTGCTTCCCAAACCCCAGACAAAGCATTCGATCGCCCTCAGTAACATTCGGGTCATTCTGCAAATAATCTCCCACCCATTCGCAACTACGAGCAATAATATTATTCAGTTCCAAATTTTGCAAAGGCAAGAGAATTATAGTCTTATCCCTATTAGCAAAAGCCAGAGTTTTGCTGTCAGAACTAAAAGTAACGCTCAACACCCGATCGCCCAATGCCAAAGTTTTAGATAGCAGCGCCTTCCTACCGTTAAAATTCCACAGCTTAACAGTATTTCCCGCACTCGCCGCCGCAATCCACTTGCCGTCTGGACTGAAACTAACACTTTCCACAGTATCGCTGTGGTCTAGTTTTTCAGTTAAATTTGCCACCGTTCCATCAAACGCCCACAAATAAACTTTTTTGTCAGCACAAGCAGCAGCAATTGTCTTACCGTCGGGACTAAAAGTCACATTTCTAACCGTATCTTCGTGGTTGAGAGTTGTCAAACGCTTCGCCGACGAACCGTTAAATTGCCAGAGGTAAACTTTTTTTTCTGCAGCAATTTCACCCACATTGTTTTTCCCGCTTTCCTTGTTGTCAGCAGCCGTAGCAGTAGCAATAGTTTTGCCGTCGGGACTGAAACTAACGCTAATCACTGGATTGGTATGATCGAGTTTTGTCAGCAAAGTTGCTTTAGAACCGTTCCAGCGCCAGAGGTACAATTTGCGATCGGCACCGCTGGCGGTGGCAATTATCTTGCCATCTGGACTAAAACTCACGCTTCTAACAACGCCGTTATGCTTCAAAGTATCTAACAGTTTTCCGTCTAAACTCCAAACTTTCACCGTTTTGTCATTGCTGGCAGAAGCAACAGTTTTATTGTCCGGTGAAAAGCTCGTCCAAATTACAGAATCCTGATGACCTTCTAAGATTTTTAATAAACTGCCATCAGTGCGCCAAAGTCTCACTGTCTTGTCTCCGCTAGCAGAAGCAATTGTTTTGCCATCTGCACTAAAACTGACTTTGTAAACCCAGTCTTCGTGTCCCAATAAAATCTGATTCAACGGAGTTCTGTCCGGTTGCCAAATTTTTACCATTTTGTCCTTACTTGCGGAGGCAATCGTGCCGTCGCGACTGAAACTTACTGCCCTTACATCATCTTTATTTCCTCGAAAAGTGCTTAGCAATGTGCCGCTGCGACTCCAAACTTTTACCGTATCGTCGGCGCTGCCGGTGACAACTTTTTCGCTGTCGCTACTGAAACTCGCACTCAGAACTTCATCGTTGTGTCCTTTGAGAGTTGTGATTTCCTCACCCTTTCGGTTCCAAATTTTGGCTGTGGTGTCGGCACTGGCTGAGACGAGTTCTCGATTGTTTGGGCTGAACTTAACGCTGTATACAATGTCAGAATGTTTGGTTAATGTTTTGGGATTAATTTGAAATTTCTGGGTTTTACCTTGTCGGTTCCAAAGTTTGATAGTTTTGTCAGCACTTGCGGAGGCAATTGTTTTGCCGTCGGGGCTGAAACTCACGCCGAGTACCCAATCTTTGTGTCCGGTTAAGGTTTGCAGCAATTTTTTGTTTCCCAGATTCCAGATTTTTACGGTGTTGTCGTGACTCGCAGAAGCTAGGGTTTTGCCGTCGGGGCTGAAGCTAACGCTGGTGACGATATCGCGGTGGCCGGATAAAGTAGCGATCGCACTTTGGTCATTATCTACTTGCCAAATTTTAATTGTGCGATCGGCACCACCAGTCGCGATCGTTTTCCCATCCGGGCTAAAACTCACACTCGTCACAATATCGCCGTGCTTAAAAGTCTTTAATAACTTACCTTCTTTGCTCAACAATTTAACAGTTTTGTCAGCACTTGCCGAAGCAACAAAATTGCCATCTGGACTGACACTTACATCCAAAACAGACTTATCGTGCTGCTCGAAACGATTGCGTTCTTGCACTCCTGAAACAGCTTGTCTGAGCCTCTCAGTAATTTGATTTTTAGTATCCACAGGTAGCGCTGTACTTTTCTGAGAACCGCGACCGATTTTGATACTATTTTTCAACACTGCTAATTGATTTTGATCGTTAGAAACCACCAAAGCTTCCGATGCCGAATTTAAGGCATCTGTCCGACTTGTTTCCGCCTCTTGTCGCGCGCTTTCTGCTAATTTTGCTTGATAAAATGCCATCGCCGAAACTCCTCCGAGTACCAGCACTCCCAACACCGCCGCCCGCAATTGCCATCTCCGACTTTTGTAAAGTTGAGCTTCCGCTTCGTGCTGTTTGTCTCGGGCTTGGCGCTGTTTATCTCTAGCTTCCGACAGCAAAGCATCTCGCTCTCTATCTTTGCGAATTTGGTCAATTTCGTCTCGGTTAATTTTGTTTTGCTTTCGCAGTTCCTCAAATTCAGCCTTGTTATCTAATTCCTGTTGCTGGCGAATGAAGCTAACTAAATAGTCGTGAACCAGTTGATAAAGCTCTGCCGGCAGTTCCATCCACTGAAAAACTAAACCGGATTTTACTAACAGTTCTAAAACTAAATCTAACTTTTCCGATTCGGCAACTGTCGCTAAATCGGAGGCTAATTCGGCACGAGTTTTCAGGGGGCGAATCTCATTTTCGTCTGTAAGGAAATACAAAACTCGGCGCACCGCCCCTTCATTTTCGGGGCCGCAATCTTTGATTACTTCTTCGAGAAAATTTTCGACTAATTTTTGTTTGGGATTGTTACCTAGTTCCTGATATTGGCTTAAAGTTCTAATGTTTTCTTGTTGCAGTTGAGCGCCGACAAGTTGTAGTTCGATCGGGCGGACTTCTCCCAATTCTCCAGCTAAATCTTTGACTAATTCTTCGATTAGCTCCGGTTCTAAGTTAAATTGCGATCGCTCAGTTAAAGTGTGAATTACCGATCGCGCATCTGCTAGGGAAAAATTTCCCAAATAAAATAGAATATCTTTGCTGAGAACGTCAGCCAAAATATCATTATTGATAAATTGTGTTTGGTTTTTTGGTCGGGAAAATTCCAGCAAATAGTGCAGGTAATCTTCCCGCAAAGACAGGACGACTTTTAAATACTTGATTTTCAAGCATTCCCGCAAAAATTCAAAAAATATCTGCCTTTCTGTTGGCTCTTTCCACACGAAAAAGAATTCTTCAAATTGGTCAAATATCAGAACTGTCACTAGATGTTCGGAATTTTTTTGCAGTTCTTTGATAATTTTTTCGTATTCGATCGCCTGTTTTTTGACGATTATTTCTACAGGCTGTAAATCCTTAATTATATCCAGATTTTCCGCAGTCGAAACAAGCTTTTTCTTGACTGCGCCTGCTGCTGGGGTCAAATCAACCTCTGCGGAACTAGGTACTGCTTCAGAACTTTCGAGATTGAATATTTCAGCTTTCGCAGCAGATAACTGTCTGGTCAATTCCTGGGGCCAGTTATTGTAAACCTGCAGCACGATCGGTAAAACAGTCCGCATTTCTATCTTTTTTTGTCTGAGAGCGGGGACTAATCCCCCTGTGATAATTGAACTTTTTCCGACTCCAGACTGACCGTAAATTACTGTCAGTTTGTCGGGTGTATTGTTCATTCTATATATCAATCGGTTGAGGTCTTGTTCTCTACCGGAAGCAGTTATTTCGTCAGCAATAGTAGCAGCGAAGGTAACTGTTTCGGCGGGATCTATCGCTTCTCTGTGCGGCTGCAATTTTCCGGCTCCAATAAAAGCTCGAAACCGATAGGTATGTTCTACTCCTCGATAGTCTTGCTTGATTTGAAATGCTTTGAGATATTCTCCCCGCTGAAAATAAACTACTCGCAGCATTTCTAAAACCCGCAAATACAGTTGCGGGTTGTAGCAAGGTTGGGTTTCCGAGCGAGCAAACTCTAAATGGGCGATCGCCTCTTCTATCTCGCCCAACTCCCTCTGAGCCTCTGCTAAAATTAATAGATACAAGCCTTTATGCTGCGATTTTACAGGCATTCCCTGTCCCGTCGCTTTTAATTTGGAGTTCAGAACCTCTAGAGCGATTAAAGCCCATTCTTTCGCCCCTTCCCAGTTTTTTTGCTCTAAGGCTACTCTAGCCAAAAAGCCATAATCTTGAGCTAAATTAACTGCTGAATTTTTCATATTTTGATGTAACCTCCGAGCTTTGATAGCTAAATTCCAGAGTGCATCCCAATCTTCTAAATGTTGCAATACTTCCCCGAGTTGATTGATGAATGTACCAACAGCATCCCACTGTCCCGCGCGTTCTAAAACATTAATACATTCCTGAAAATAATTCTTAGCTTCTGTCCAGTAAGGACGGCGATCGCTGCGGTTTTTTTCTGCTTGGAAGCGGTAGCAAAGACCGATGTGGAATAGCAGAATTCCTTCTAATGCCGGTGCGGGGTGAGCGGTAAATAATAAGTCGCTAAATTCTGTTTTCTTTCCCAAAAATGCTACTTGATATTTCCAAAAATCGAGACTCTTTTGATACAATTTAATGGCTGCATCAATGCGGTGACAAGCATATTCTTCTCGACCGCGAATAAATTGTAAATTTGCTTCGATTGCCGGTTCTAATCTGATGTTGCAAGTTTGCAAGTCTTGGCTGGCTGACTCTAGTTCTGTCAAAGAATTGGCTCCGAGAATGGCAGAATTACTTAAACGCCAATTGCCGGTTTCTAAAATGCTGGCAAAAATGCGATCGGCACTTTTGGCCAGAAAATCTATCAATTCATCTGGGCCCTGCACAAATTCTACTGTTGTCGTCCAAGTCTCGATATCTGTTACTAACCGAATCATTTTTTTGAGTATTTTGTCTGTCACCCACAGCACTATGGGGAAGGGAAAGTTATTGCGAAATTCTTCCCTGACGTAGTTGGTAGAAGTCAGCACGCGATCGATCGCACTTACCGACTCCAATCCAAACACCATTAAAGCTGGCGGCCTGCTACCGTCAAGTTCGGTTTCTATCGTCGTGTAAAGAGTTTTAACAGATGTCGGGAGGACAATTTCTCGAATCTCAATCCCAGACTCCTCTCGCAATAGCCGTAGAGTTTCTTCTTTCATGGCACTATAATTGCACCGCACTAAAATCAGCGAAAATTGTCCCTGAGACATCGACAGAGTGCGAGAGAGAGTTTGCAGCGAACTTTTGTTTTGCTGTGCTGCGGTGTCTTGGCTGCAGTGCGAGTTAATCATAGTCTTTGAAAATTATGATGGAATAGATGCTGTAGAAAGAAGAAAGTTCGGGAACGGATTTTAGCACCTTACGGATTGTCGGATTTTTAAGCATGAATATCACTTTGATACAAGGGAGTTTGTTGCTACAAAACTAGCCCGATCTATGTCATCGTGCACGCATACTAATACCATTTCTCTAAAATCATGCAATACTCTTTGACCCCCCCTAGCCCCCCCTTGTAAAGGGTGGGGGACAAGAATACTGTTGCATTATTTTTTGAAATTGGTATAACCTCAGAAATCCAAAACCTTTCGTAGTGCGGACTACGAACCAAATGTGCTAAACTCAGAAACCCGGTTTCTTCTTATATTTCTCATTTTTCCAAAACTCGTAGAAACCGAGTTTATAGCTCCCCACGCCTAAGCCTTGAAACTGTCCGATTGTTTTACTAGATATAGTTAAAGCATACCCGAAAAAATACATACTCTGTTATTCGCATAAGTTCAGGAAAATCTGCTGGATTTTACTGATTGTTTTACCCTCGCACAGCGAGAATTCTACCTATTGAAAAAGCCGATCGCACAAACCGCACAAACCGCACAAATCTGACTCAATCATTCACATATCCCGGAAATCCGGCATTGTCTGGTGGACTGACCCCTGGCCGCACTGAGATAAACTACGGCTGGCGGCTCCTCAATAGTTATAGGTGGCAGATTTTCTGTCATAAATTTAGTAATCTCCATATCTAAGTTAGTAGCTGAAAAATCAGGTTGATCCCAATCCTCGCTTTCTTCAATCGCGATTGTTGTTGGTAGCGCCATCTCAAAATCTAGCTCGTCGCCAAAAGTTGAAACTTCTTTAATTGGATCGATTTTCTGAACAGTATCGGCGGCCAAAGCTTGATTTGTATTAGCCATTAGTGCGATCGGCAGTGCGATCATTGCACTTATCCTTTGTCGCGCCGTAATTTTCCGCATGAGATCCTCCTGGTATCAACTAAATTTTTCTCCTCTAAATTCAACATCCGCCACTACTTTAGATCCCTGTTATTAATGAATAGTAGTTTGTTGTTAGATAAAATATAATTCGAGCTTTGAAACTTCGCGCGAAGTTTGCACGGGCGGAAACTGAGGGTATTTTGTCAAGGGTTCCTACTTCTGTTTACTACGTAAAAACTCTTAAACAGTCCGGTTTTCCAATTAAGTAATTCCCGAACTCGATCGCCAGTGTCAATCCCATAGTCAAAACGGTGAGAAGTTCGATCGCAGCCCCGCGCTGCCGCCTGCTAGCTGATTTGCTATACCATACGCACCGCAGATGTGTCAATAATTATATCTTAACATTTTTAATTTTTTGCAGCATTCTCGTTACCAGGAAGAGCCTGGTAACGCAGATCGGGGAGGAAGAGCCCTAAGCAAAGTCGAGAGGAATCCTACTTAGTCAAACCGTGTTCGAGAACGCAGATCGGGGA
The DNA here is from genome assembly GCF_036705055.1 of Microcoleus sp. CZ3-B2. Lineage (NCBI taxonomy): Bacteria > Bacillati > Cyanobacteriota > Cyanophyceae > Oscillatoriales > Microcoleaceae > Microcoleus > Microcoleus sp. CZ3-B2. The sequence goes on from NZ_JAUBTN010000079.1 coordinate 13,932, forward strand.
GGAAGAGCCCTAAGCAAAGTCGAGAGGAATCCTACTTAGTCAAACCGTGTTCGAGGGCGTAGCGAACCAACTCAGTACGGCTGTTAGTACCAGTCTTGCTAAACAAGCGGCTGACGTACTTTTCCACATTCCGCACGCTAGTTTCCAAACGGCGAGCAATTTCTTTATTCATCAAACCTTGAGCAACCAAATCCAAAACACTTTGCTCTCGCGGAGTCAAATCAATTTTAATCGGCGAAGCACTTTGGACGATCGAACTCCGCCCGCTCAACAAAGACTCAATTCTCGCCATTTGGCTAGCCAAAGCAGCAATATCAGGACTTTCAGCATTTTCGCCTGTCTCCTTAGCCGCCGCGCGGCGCGCTAACAAATTGGTGACAATTGCTACTAATTCGTCGGGATCGAAGGGTTTAGAAAGATAAGCATCGCAGCCGGCTTGATAGCCTTGAATGCGATCGCCCGTCATCCCCTTAGCCGTCAAAAACACCACCGGCAAAGCCTTATAACGAGGATCTTCTCGCACTTGCTTGAGAAACTGATAGCCGTCCACCTGCGGCATCATGATGTCTGAAATCACCAAATCAGGATTGTGCTGCTGCAAAAGTTCCCACCCATCCCGAGCATTACTGGCAACCTCAACCGAAAAATTGCTATCTTCCAAATAAGCTTGTACCGCTTCCCGCAAGCCCGGTTCATCATCTACCAATAATAATCGTGCTGACATATCCGTTACCCTTAAGTTCGATCGCTATTATCTGTCAACTTAGCTGAATTTAACTATTCTTGTCACTCCATCTATAGAAGCAATTCAAAAAATTGTGGTTAAACTCAAGAGTTTTGAGTTTTGTTTTGCTGCAACAGACAAGATTACCAAAATAGTTAGGAGTGGCTATAATATCATATCCGCTCAATTAACCGCAAAAACGCTTGGTTTGTAGTGCGAACTTAAGTCCGCACTACGAACTAATATTAGTATTGCGGTTAATCGATCCCAGATCGGCTAAAAACTCATCCCACAAAAATCTTTTTTTCTTGTGGGACGAAGATCCGCTTTGCGCCCTAAAAGTTGATGAAAAGGACTTTTACAATCTTGTCTATTCTTGAACTATTCCGACTTAAACTTTTGAACGATCGGTCAAAATTTCATAACCGGTGTCCGTCACCAACACAGTATGCTCAAACTGAGCCGACATAGCATTATCCACCGTTACAGCAGTCCACTTGTCAGCCAGCGTCCGAGTGTACTTAGAACCCGCATTCAGAATCGGCTCGATCGCCAATGTCATGCCCGATCGCAATTTCACATTCGGCATTTCGCGAGTGCGGAAATTGAAAACCGACGGTTCCTCGTGCAAATTGCGCCCGACACCGTGGCCGGTAAACTCCTCAACGATACTAAAACCGTTGCTTTTGACATGATCTTCGATCGCACCGGCGAGATCGAGCAAATAAGCTCCAGCCTTCACTTGTTCGATACCTTTATAGAGAGCTTCTTCTGCGACTCTAATTAATTTTGCCGATTCCGGTGTCACCTCCACAACTGCGATCGTGATGCAAGAATCGCCGTGAAAACCTTGGTAATATGCTCCCGTATCTACTTTCAGAACATCTCCGGCACGAATTACTTTTTTGCGGCTGGGGATGCCGTGAACAACTTCGTTATTAATGCTAGAGCAAATCGATCCGGTGAAACCGTGATAGCCTTTAAAACTGGGAGTTGCACCCATTTCTCGGATGCGTTTTTCGGCATAAACATCCAAATCTGCAGTAGTCATTCCCGGTTTCACAATTTGCGAAATTTCTTTCAGTACGGTTGCGACAATTTTCGCCGCCTGCCGCATTATTTCGATTTCGCGTTCCGACTTAATTTCAATGCCTCGACGCTGTTTTGTGACTTGGGGTTGTTTCGTTGGCGCAGAAAGCAGACTGCTAAAAATATTCATGTATTGAATGTCAGGTAATTTTGTAGTTTGAAGGCAGGTTAAAGCAAAAAACGGTAAATGTCCGGTTTTTTAGATAAACACCGGTGTCTTGTTCCGAACTGTCGATCGCTCGTCCTTTCAGCTAGTTTAATATTTTTCTTGGTCATCGGCACGGGAAAGGGGGATATGGGGAGAGGGATCGGGAGAAAGGGGGAGAGGGGGAGAGGATTTGAGGATTTGAGGCTTTTTGATGTGCCGCCCGATCGCCCAATACAATTTAAATGCAGTACAACTTACCAAATCCGGCTTAGATACCCCGTCGCTGTCGATCGGCGATAGTTTTACTCTCAGGCGGTTTCAACCGCCGAGTCCCTTTGAGCGTCGGATCTGTGGCCTTTTAAATTGAATGATGCAACAGCTTTGAGGCCCACCGGATTTCTGAGGATTCCTGCGAGGTTGGCAATTCCTGCAATTAACTTAGTTACCTCAACAGGTTTAGATAAGTGCATCTGGAAACCAGCTTCCAGCGCTTGTCGGCGATCGGACTCTCTCACGTAAGCCGTCAGGGCGATCGCAGGCATTTTTCGCTCGCGCAGCACTTCCATTTCTTTCACCCGCGCGATTAACTCATAGCCGTCTGCTTGCGGCATTCCAATGTCGCTCAGCAGCACATCCGGCCAAAAACTCTCCAGTGCAGCTAGAGCCCCCGCCACCGATGCCGCCGATCGCACCACAGCTCCTTCCTCTTCGAGTACAGCAATCAAAAAGTCCCGCGTGTCATCGTCATCATCCACCACCAGCAATTGCAAATTAGCCAGAGTTGGTAGAGCCTCTGTCACCTCATGGAGTTCCAAGCAATCATCAACAGCACCTTCCCCGTTTCCCTCAACAGGCAGAAAAACCGTAAATTTCGCACCCTCGCCCGGATTATTCTCTGCCCTAACGTTACCGCCGTGCTGTTCCACCAAGTGACTGACGATCGCCAATCCCAGCCCCAAACCCCCGTAAGACCTCGTTGTGCTGCTATCAGCTTGGCGGAAGCGATCGAAAACATAAGGCAGAAAATCAGGATTAATACCAATTCCGCTATCAATGACCTGAATTTGCGCCTCATCGCCCACTAACTCCAACCGCACATCTACTTTACCCCCTTCAGGAGTAAACTTAATCGCATTTGAAAGCAAATTCCAGACTACTTGCTGCAAGCGATCGCTATCGCCTATAACTTTACCAACCTTTGAGTCAGCTTGAAATACGATCGCAATTGATTTTGTCTCTGCCAGCGGTTTCAGAGAATCAATTGCCATTTCAATCACATTTTTTAACTGAATCGGATACAAATTAAAATTTAATTTTCCGCGCAGAATTCGCGAAACATCTAAAATATCTTCAACGAGTTGCGCTTGAGATTTAGCATTGCGCTCAATAGTCTCTAGAGCTTTATCAACCGTTGCTTGGTCAAACTTTTTTGCCCGAAGCAGCCTAGACCAGCCGAGAATCGCATTTAAAGGAGTACGGAGTTCGTGGGAGAGAATAGCCAGAAATTCATCCTTCATCTGGTTAGCTCTCTCAGCTTCTTGCCGCGCCACCTGTTCGCGGATTAGTCGGCCGCGTTCTTCCTCTGCTTGCTTGCGGTCTGTGACATCTCTAACCGTACCAACGTGACCGAGCAGTATTCCCAAATCCGAAAACATGGGCGACGATTGTACGTGAATCCAACGCACATCTTCGTTATCAGCTAATCGAAACTCAGTCGAATATTCGTGACCTTCTTTAATCCAACCCGACCAATCTGCTACTACGCGATCGCGGTCTTCAGGATGAACCGAACGCTGCCAAACTGACACCAAACTTTCCTCCAAAATCAACCCAGAAATCGCTTGACATCGGGGATTCAGGTAAGTACAGCGGCCTGCAACATCAGCTAAGTAAATTCCCAGGGGCGAACAAGCACACAAAGTACGAAATCGTTCTTCACTTTTACTTAGTTCATTATTAACAGCAGCTAACTCTGTTGCTTGTCGCTTCACCTCGGCAGTTTTTTGGAACAATTCCACAAATACCGCCACCTTCGATGTCAATATTTCCGGTTCCAACGGTTTGAAGAGGTAATCCACCGCACCCAGAGAATAACCTTTAAATACGTGGGTGTCATTACTGCTGAATGCTGTGATAAAAATAATCGGAGTCGATCGCGATCGATCTCTAGAGCGAATCATTGTTGCTGTCTCAAATCCATCCATTCCCGGCATCTGCACATCAAGCAAAATTACCGCAAAATCTTGATGAAGCAGACATCTCAGAGCTTCTGCGCCTGAATTTGCCTTGACTAAATTATAAGACTGGTTCTTCAAAATAGCTTCCAGAGCCACCAAATTTTCTGAGCGATCGTCAACTATCAGGACATTTACTCGATCTTCGGGCTGCACATTCATAAATTTTTTAATTTTTAATTGTTAGCAAATTGACCAAACAGGGAGCGATTTGAGAAAGGGGTAAAATCCAGTCTACTTCAACATTTGCGATCGCAGATGCAGGCATTGTCCGGCAGAGAGCAGAATCCGGTTCCTCCACAAATGTCAATCCTCCTTCAGCTTTAATTTTTGCCAGCCCAGCAGTACCATCAGAACTAGCTCCTGTTAAAATTATGCCAATAGCGCGCTCCCCAAACGCATCAGCAGCAGACTCAAACAGCACATCGATAGAGGGCCGCGCGTGGCAGACAGGAGCATCAGTTGATAGTGCAAATGTAGGAGAAACGCGACTGAGGATTGGGGATTTTGAATTGTCTATCGGCTCCACCGCCGCGCTCTTCCATGCTGTACCGTCGTTTTCATCAAGGCTAAATTTCTCCACCCAAGGCAATTCTACGAGCAAGTGATAGTCAGCGGGAGCCAAGTAAACCCGGCCAGGTGCGATCGGCTCTTTGTCCTCGGCCTCCGTGATTTGGAGAGAGCTTTGCTGTTGTAAAAAATCAGTAAGCCTGTTGGGAGAAGTCTTGTGGCGGTGTTGGACAATAACCACAGGTAAAGGAAAACTTTGTGGCAAATCTCCCAGCAGGACAGTCAGAGCATCTAGCCCTCCCAAAGACGTGCCAACAACCACTATCTCAAAAATATTTTTATTTAATTTTGCGGTAGATTTTGTCACTTCTTTCAACTGCTTCATAGTTTTTTTCATAAGGCGTAAAAGTGAGAGACTCCTGATGTCCTAATCCTAAAACTCCAAACATTCCCAAACTCTCATAAAAAAGCTTGTGTACCCGCTCTTGGAGCTGTGAATTGAAATAAATCAGCACATTGCGGCACACAATTACATTAAATTCATTAAAAGAAGTATCGGTTGCTAAGTTGTGGTGAGCAAAGACCATGTTATCTTTAAGTGAAGACCCAAAAATAGCATTTTCATAGGCAGCAGTATAATACTCAGAAAACGCTTTCTTGCCCCCTGCTTGGTGGTAGAGCTGCGTATATTCTTGCATTTGTTTCAAAGGAAATATACCAGCCTTGGCTGTTTTCAACACTAATTCGTTCATGTCAGTAGCGTAAATTCGACAGCGGTCATAAAGCCCTTCTTCTTGCAGCAAAATTGCCATAGAATAGACTTCTTCTCCCGTTGAACATCCAGCGTGCCAAATGCGAATAAAAGGATAAGTACGCAGCATCGGTACTACTTTTTTTCGGAAACTAATGTAAAATTTAGGGTCGCGAAACATCGTAGTTACATTAACAGAAACATCCACCAAAAAACGCTCTAGACAGGCCGGATTGTGGAGTATCTTTTCCTGAAGTCCAGAGACCGTGGTGAGCCGTTCCGAGCGAATAGTGTTCCAAATGCGACGCTTGATAGACGCAAGAGCATAATTACGAAAATCAAATCCGTAATAGCGAAATATTCCCTCTAGTAGGAGTTGAATTTCGATTGTTTCAAGTTCATGGGTTTCGGGCATTAGTCATTAGTCCTTAGTCATTAGTCCTTAGTCATTAGTCCTTAGTCATTAGTCCTTAGTCCTTAGTCATTAGTCCTTAGTCCTTAGTCCTTAGTCCTTAGTCCTTAGTCCTTAGTCATTAGTCCTTAGTCATTAGTCCTTAGTCATTAGTCCTTAGTCCTTAGTCCTTAGTTATTTGTTATTTGTTATTAGTCCTTAGTTATTTGTGATTTGTCATCAGTCCACAGCCTACAGTCCACAGCCCACAGTCCACAGCCCACAATCCACAATGACTAATGACTAAGCTGTAGCGCATTTAAATTGTATATTCAGGGCGGGCGGGACACCCCACAAGACGGGGAATTGTTTTTTGACATACAATTTAAATATCCGACAGCTTAATGATTAATCACTAATCACTAATCACTAATGACTAATGACTAATGACTAATGACTAATGACTAATGACTTATTTCATCTATAAAGCCAAACGCGCAGCAGCGACAGCAATTGTTCCGTATCAACAGGCTTCGTGATGTAGTCAGACGCTCCAGCTTCGATACATTTTTCCCGATCGCCCTTCATAGCTTTCGCGGTAAGAGCAATCATTGGTAGCGAACCGAATTGAGGCATCTTGCGAATTGCTTCCATTGTTTCGTAACCGTCCATCTCCGGCATCATCACGTCCATCAACACAATATTTATGTCAGGCGTATTTTGCAACTGAGCAATACCCTCTCGGCCGTTTTCAGCAAACACAATTTGCATTAGATGGCGCTCCAGCATACTCGTGAGGGCGAAGATATTCCGCACATCGTCGTCAACAATCAAGACTTTTTTGCCCGCGAGTGTCGAATCTGTTTGATACAACTGTTCTAGCATTTGGCGCTTCGGTTCCGGCAAATTTGCTTGGACTCGGTGCAAGAACAAAGCAGTTTCATCCAAAAGCCGCTCTGGCGATCGCACATCTTTAATAATTATTGTTTCCGCCATGCGCTTCAGTTGAGTTTCTTCAGTTCTCGTCAACTCTTTGCCCGTATAAATAATAATCGGTAAACTTTTCAAATTCGGCTCTTGCTTGATCTGCTCGATCAGTTCAAAACCAGTCATATCTGGCAGTCCCAAATCGAGCACAATGCAGTCAAAATGCCCAGACTTCAAAGTTTCTAGCGCCTCTGCACCGCTACCCACAGCCGTCGTTGAAACATCGTGATTGCCGATTAAATCCACAATGCTAAGACGTTGCGTTGCGTCGTCTTCGACAACGAGCAAATTTTTCACCGGTCGATCCACAAAACCCTTAATATCAGTCAAAGATTTGCTCAGCGCCTCATGACTGACAGGCTTTTGTAAATAGGCGATCGCCCCTAACTGCAAACTGCGCTGCCGCCCTTCTTCAACTGATACAATGTGAACCGGAATGTGGCGCGTACTCGCGTCGTGCTTTAGGCGATCGAGCACCGTCCAGCCATCCATCACAGGCAAATTTAGATCCAGCATAATTGCAGTTGGCTTGAACTCTCGCGCCATCGCCAAACCGATATCGCTCCGCAAAGCAACCAAAGCTTTAAAACCCTGTTCCTGCGCCATATCCACCAGAATCCGAGCAAAATTGACATCATCCTCGATAATCAAAAGAATGCGATCGCCACTCTCAATATTTTCTCGGTCATCAGATATTGTAACCGACGGATAAGGCGCGATGGGCAAATGGAAATTCGGCGAAGGAACTGTCACAGAAACACCAGGCGGCAACTGGGGCGTTGGGTTGTCGGTTCCAGAATCGCGATCGTTCATTATGCCAGATTCTTGATAAGTTTGCGGCAGATAAAGCGTGAATTTACTACCCTCACCAGCGCGACTCGTCAACTTAATTTCTCCCCCTAACAGATTAGCAATTTCTCTACTAATAGACAAACCCAAACCAGTGCCCCCGTATTTCCGGCTAGTGCTACCATCAGCTTGTTGGAAAGCCTCAAAAATAACCCTGTGTTTGTCATCAGAAATCCCAATCCCCGTATCGCTAACCGAGAAAGCCAAAACAGTAGCAGAACTCGTTAAAGCTTCAACTTCTAAACTCCACCCTTCCCGCACTACTTCGACACGCAACTTCACCTCACCCCGTTCAGTAAACTTAAAAGCATTAGAGAGAAGATTCTTCAAAACTTGTTGCAGCCGTTTAGCATCAGTATAGATACCTTTTGGCAACCCAGCATCAAGCTCTATTTGATAACTCAACTTCTTATCCAGAGCGATTTGGCGGAAAGTTCGATCCAAATGCTCTCGCAAATCCCCAAACAAAACTTGCTCAATATCCACCGACATCGTGCCCGATTCAATCTTAGCAAGATCCAAAATGTCATTAATCAGCTCTAACAAATCAGTTCCCGCCGAATAAATAGTGCGCGTGTATTCAACTTGCTTAGAAGTCAAATTGCCGTCAGGATTATCAGAAAGCAATCGAGCCAAAATCAACAGCGAATTCAGCGGAGTTCGCAACTCGTGAGACATATTTGCCAGAAACTCCGACTTATACTTAGAAGTTAGAGCCAACTGTTCGGCTCTTTCTTCCAGCAACGCCCTCGCCTGTTCAATATCTCGGTTTTTCCGCTCAACTTCCTTATTTTGCAGCGCCAACAATTCAGCTTGTTCTTCTAATTCTTCATTCGTTTGTTGCAACTCATCCTGCTGATTTTTCAACAATTCCTCAGAAGCGCGGAGCGACTGCGCCTGTTGTTCGAGACGCTTGTTAGTTTCCGTTAGTTCCCTTTGCTGAGTTTGCAACTCTTCTGTCAAAGACTGCGACTGTTTTAATAACTCTTCCGTCCGCATACTCGCCGCAATTGTATTTAAAACAATCGCGATACTTTCTGTAAGTTGGTCTAAAAATGTCAAATGTATTTCGCTGAAGCGGCGGAACGAAGCTAACTCGATTACCGCCGTCACTTGTCCCTCAAACAATACGGGTAAAACCACGACATTCAGCGGCGAAGATTCTCCCAATCCCGAGCTGATTTTAACGTAATTTTCCGGTACTTCCGTCAACAGTATTCGTTCTTTTTCCAGGGCGCACTGTCCGACCAAACCTTCGCCTAAACTGAATCTATTTCCTAGATGCTTGCGTTCCCGGTAGGCGTAGGTACTTAACAGTTTGAGAAACGGATCGTGTTCTATAGATTCCATCAAAAAGAATACACCATGCTGAGCAGAAACCAGCGGCGTCAGTTCAGATAAAATTAGTTTAGAAACTGTTTCTAAATCCCGCTGACCTTGTAGCATTCGAGTGAACTTAGCCAGATTTGTTTTCAGCCAATCTTGCTCAGTATTTTTATGCGTGGTCTCCCGGAGATTGGCGATCATCTGGTTTAGATTATCTTTGACAATGGCAACTTCTCCTTCAGTAGCGACGGAAATTGACCTCGTTAAATCGCCTCTGGTAACAGCAATTGCCACTTCGGCGATCGCCCGCAACTGAGTAGTCAAATTCGCCGCCAATTCATTCACATTGTCCGTCAAATCTCGCCACGTCCCCGCCGCACCCGGAACCTTCGCCTGACCACCCAATTTCCCTTCAATTCCAACTTCCCGCGCCACTGTAGTAACTTGATCGGAAAACGTCGCCAGCGTATCGATCATCTCGTTAATCGTATCAGCCAGAGTCGCAATTTCTCCCTTAGCTTCCAGGATTAATTTACGCTTCAAATCGCCATTCGCCACCGCCGTCACAACTTTAGCAATACCCCGCACTTGCGCCGTCAAATTCTCCGCCATCGAGTTTACATTGTCGGTTAAATCTTTCCAAGTCCCCGCAACTCCTTTCACCTCAGCTTGACCGCCCAATTTACCCTCAGTTCCCACCTCCCGCGCCACCCGCGTCACCTCAGAAGCGAAGGAATTAAGCTGATCCACCATCACATTAATAGTATCTTTCAACTCCAGAATTTCGCCTTTAACATCAACGGTAATTTTCTTAGACAAATCTCCATTTGCTACCGCCTTCGTCACTTCCGCAATATTCCGCACCTGCGCCGTCAAATTTCCCGCCATCAAGTTAACAGAATCAGTTAAATCTTTCCAAGTTCCCCCTACCCCGCGCACATAAGCTTGTACGCCTAATTTGCCTTCGGTTCCTACTTCCCTCGCAACTCTGGTTACTTCTGAAGAGAAGGAACTCAACTGATCTACCATGATGTTAATCGTGTTTTTCAGTTCAAGAATTTCCCCTTTGACATCGACAGTAATTTTCTTAGATAAATCGCCATTGGCCACAGCAGTTGTCACTTCAGCAATGTTGCGGACTTGGGCTGTTAAATTCCCCGCCATCGAGTTAACTGAATCAGTTAAATCTTTCCAGGTTCCTGCAACTCCTTTCACCTCAGCTTGCACGCCTAATTTCCCTTCGCTTCCTACTTCCCTCGCAACTCTGGTTACTTCTGAGGCGAAGGAATTTAACTGGTCAACCATCGTGTTGACAGTGTTTTTTAACTCTAGGATTTCACCTTTAACATCAACAGTAATTTTCTTAGATAAATCGCCATTTGCTACAGCAGTCGTCACCGCCGCAATATTCCGCACTTGCGCCGTCAAACTACCGGCCATAAAGTTAACAGAATCCGTTAAATCCTTCCAGGTTCCTGCTACGCCTCGGACATCCGCTTGACCGCCTAGTTTACCTTCCGAACCTACTTCCCTCGCCACCCGCGTTACTTCTGAGGCGAAGGAATTAAGTTGATCCACCATCACGTTAATGGTATTTTTTAGTTCTAAGATTTCGCCTTTAACCTGTACCGTAATTTTCTTAGATAAGTCACCGTTAGCAACAGCAGTCGTCACATCAGCAATGTTGCGGACTTGGGCTGTTAAATTGTTGGCCATCGAGTTAACAGAATCCGTTAAATCTTTCCAGGTTCCTGCAACTCCCTGGACTTCTGCTTGTACGCCTAATTTGCCTTCGGTTCCTACTTCCCGCGCCACTCTGGTTACTTCTGATACGAAGGAATTAAGTTGATCCACCATCGTGTTGACGGTGTTTTTTAACTCCAGAATTTCACCTTTAACATCAACAGTAATTTTCTTAGATAAATCGCCTTTGGCCACAGCGGTTGTCACATCAGCAATGTTGCGGACTTGTGATGTCAAACTGCCGGCCATGAAGTTAACGCTATCAGTTAAATCTTTCCAAGTTCCCGCAACTCCTTTAACTTCTGCTTGACCGCCAAGTTTACCTTCGGAACCAACTTCTCTAGCAACTCTCGTTACTTCTGAGGCGAAGGAATTCAACTGATCCACCATGATGTTAATCGTGTTTTTCAGTTCAAAAATTTCGCCTTTAACATCGACGGTAATTTTCTTAGATAAATCGCCATTGGCTACAGCGGTTGTCACTTCGGCAATGTTGCGGACTTGGGCTGTTAAATTACCGGCCATTGAGTTAACTGAATCTGTTAAATCTTTCCAGGTTCCTGCAACTCCCTGGACTTCTGCTTGTACGCCTAATTTGCCTTCGGTTCCTACTTCTCTAGCAACTCTGGTTACTTCAGATGAGAAGGAACTCAACTGATCCACCATGACGTTAATCGTGTTTTTCAGTTCGAGAATTTCTCCTTTAACATCGACGGTAATTTTTTTCGATAAATCGCCATTGGCTACGGCGGTTGTCACTTCGGCAATGTTGCGGACTTGGGCTGTTAAATTACCGGCCATTGAGTTAACTGAATCTGTTAAATCTTTCCAGGTTCCTGCTACTCCTTCCACTTCTGCTTGTACGCCTAATTTGCCTTCGGTTCCTACTTCCCTAGCAACTCTGGTTACTTCTGAGGCGAAGGAACTCAATTGGTCTACCATTGTGTTGACAATTTTGGCTGTTTGAAGGAATTCCCCTTTGAGTGGTCTTTCTTCTATTTCTAGGGGGATGGTTTGCGATAAATCTCCTTTTGCTACGGCCCGAATTACTCTGGCGGTTTCTGAGGTTGGTTGCACTAAATCTGTAATTAGGGTATTGACAGAATTGACGCTAGCTGCCCAGGAACCTTCAACGTTGCCGATGGTGGCCCGCTGGGCGATTTTGCCTTCTTTCCCGACAACTGTGCCGATGCGATCGAGTTCGGCGGCCATTCTCTGATTGAGTTCGATAATGTCGTTAAGTTCGTCAGCAATTTTCCCGGCTAGACCTGTCTGGTCTATGGGCATCCTAGCTGAGAAGTCTCCTTTTTTGACAGCTACTAAGGTTCTGAGTAGCTGTTTGGCATAAACATTATTTGGATTGGGTTTTGTTAGTTCTGCAGTTGACATTACTGTTACCTTTGGGGAGTTGGAAGGGGTTTGGCGCGGCTAGAAGGCGTTGGTGGTGGAAGATATCTGGCTTGCGGGCGGCAAGCGTCGCTCTAATCAGTTTTTTTGAGATGGTATTGTTATTGTTTGACTAAATTAGTGGCTGATTGCTTCTGTCAAAAGGTTGATGGTAAATTGGCATGGATCGGGTAATATAATATCCTGTTAATTTACCGCAATAAGTAAGGTTTGTAGTGCGGAGTTTAGTCCGCAGCCGGAGAACGGAGGGTCGTCCGATCGCGCGAACTGCAATAAGTAAGGTTTGTAGTGCGGAGTTTAGTCTGCAGCCGGAGAACGGAGGGTCGTCCGATCGCGCGATCGGTGTTTATGATAGTAATCTACTTACCAAGTGCGATTATTTCCAATTTTGCCACGAACTATTGAAGATAGAAGTACCCGGAAAGGCGATCGGATTATGATTTTGTTGTAACCGCAATTGCAAAGCCTCTAAATTCGGCTCGCGGGCGGGTAATTCGTCTACTAATTCATAGGGTAAAATCCGATTTTCTAGGGAAAAAGCAGCGGTAATGCCCGCCGCAGCGCCGGCAGACCATTCAAAAGAATGCACTCGATAAGCCGCCGCCGCCGTGTGGCTGGTAGCAATACTTTTACCCGCGACTAACATATTATCAATTTTTTGAGGGATCATTGCCCGCAGCGGTATTTGGAACGGATAAGCTTGTCCTTGGCCTTTGCGAGTTCCTTCGCGTTCGGTGTTTCCCGGCGCTTCCGGCGGGCTGTTGGTCATGCAGGGGTGAAAGTCGATCGCGTAATGACCGATACCCACACTATCAGGATAAATCCGGGCGCGCGATCGCGATTTTGTCTCCTCAACAGTCTGACTTCCCACAGCCAAAGCCGGCGCATTCAAACCACCCACAGCCAACCACAAATCTCGGTACTCTTCTTTCGACAAATTCTCGCGGTAAAAATCCGCCCTAAAGTCAGTCCGAGACATATCAACTTCCCACACTGTAAAACCTTGAGGCTGAGTCAAAGTCGGGCGCCCAATAATCCGCCTGCCTTCCCGCATATAAGGATATTTAGAAAGTCCGTGAACAGTCCCCATCGGCGTATCCAAACCGCTCAAAAAACGATTATTTGGATAAGGCTTTTTCACTCCATTACCTAATTGCGAGTCAGTAGTTCCTGCTACCAACCAGTAGAAAAATCCTTTAGCATTTTCTTCGCCACGGCGCAAAGTTTCCGTTCGCAAACCACCCATCCATGCGCCCGGTTGCAGTTGACCGTTAGCCTCCAATTGCGCGCGAGAATAAATTAAATTATCCTCGGCCGAACCGGGACGGTAGTCATTCCCCCAAGTCCAGTTTTGCATGGAAATATCCCCAGGATAAATCGGGAATTTCTTGGGGTCGGAAGGGCGCGGCTCATCCGGTCTCATGGTTTTAATTTGGCGGTAGCTAAAAACTAGCGGAAAGCTGGCTAATCTAGCCAGTTCGTAACTGTAGTAAGGAGCGTATTGTTGATAGAAAGATGGTATTTGATGCTGCTGTGGTTCCTTCGTTGCTTCCATCGCAAAGGTGTAGGTAAAACCTTGTGTGCAGTAAGGGTCGCCTTCGGGGCTGGCGGAGGAAGGTTCGAGAGGGGAACGCGGGTCAATTCCGAGGCGGTAGGGAACATCGGCAAGTCCGATTAATTCGCCTGTTTCTGTCGCATCTACAACGTACCAATCTGCACCTCTAGGTTTTGAATTTGATTGGTTAGGTGGTTTGGGAATAAACCGAATAATAGTTTTGTTAAATCGCGCTGAATTTTCGTAGCGATAGGCATCTTCGATGGTTTTAGACAGGGTTTCGGTGTTGATTGGCGGGGTGTTTGGGGCCGGTTTGTGTTGAATGGCGATCGCACTTTTAATTTGTTGTCCGCCAACGGCATTCTCCGCCACAGCCGGAGTAATTGCTAGTTCTTTAATTACGGTATTGGGAAACCATTTTAGCTTACCGTTGCCTTTTTTGGCAGCATCTTGCAAGATGCCAAATAAAATTTTGTGGCCGTCGTAGGGCATGAAACAGGAATAGCTAACCCAACAGCCGCCGGGATTTAGTCTCCCGTAATGTTCTTTGATTCGCTGCCGCAATTCTAGGTAGCCGCGGGGGTAAAATAAGAGCGATCGCTGAGTGTCTCTTTCATCGAGTGCGGAAGTTCCCTGGGAGGAAATTTGACCGCCTACCCAGTCAGTAATTTCTGTGATGCAAACGGTGCGCCCCGCCAGCAAACCTTCGTAGGCGGTAGCGGCACCTGCGAGCCCGCCGCCTGCTACGAGAATGTCGCAAGTTTCCTCTTTGTCGGGATTGCGAGTCGGTGCGGCGAATGTTGGGGTAATAACTGAGATTGAGGTAATTAGGCTGAGGGTGAAGGTGACGAGCGATCGACCTTTGAGCGAAAACATATACTTCGGAAGTTTCATCAGAAATTTTAGGTTAAATTTTAACACAAATCAATACACTTACAGCCAATGACCAAAAAGTGAATGAATTTCTATAATACTGGTATTTCGCGGCGCGATCGGGGCAGTTGTTTTATTTTAGACAAATTTTAACAACAAAACACAGTTTGAATATCAGGATTAAGTCAACGAGCAAAATTATTAAATATTATAAGTATTTGCTACATTTTTAGATTGGTATATAGCCTTTTTCAGAAATATGAGGTACTATCCGGGAGCGGGCATTGGGCGGAGCGAAGCGGAGGGATTGGGCGGAGCGAAGCGGAGGGATTGGGCGGAGCGAAGCGGAGGGATTG
>NZ_JAUBTN010000080.1:0-25350 GCF_036705055.1 Microcoleus sp. CZ3-B2
ATTTACTTTTAAATTCACCTTTCGTTAAAGAATATACAGCCGAATAACTACGGGCTATTCCTTTGACTAACCAGAGCCATAACCGAACTTCTTGGTAACTGCAAAATCCTTCGGGATCTCTCAATTCTTGTTGCAATAAAGCGGCTACTTCAACTGAGAAATTTTTTGGCCGACCAAAAACAGAAGAGATTTTTTAATAAATTTTCCAGACCGCCTTGTTTGTATTGAAAGAGCCAGCGATGAATTGTTGCCTCACCTTTACCTAAAAATGCTGCTACTTCTCGCACATTTGATACTTGTTTCGATTGGAATAAATAAAGCATTTGTACTTTATTGTAGGCAAGGATTCTTGTTGGTTTCTTAAGAATTATTTGCAAATATTCTACAGATTCGGTAATTTTTATGTTAGGGCGACCAGACATTTTTATTGGCTCCTTTACTTCTTGCATAAGTCTATCATATCTTTAAAAGAATGGTATAAGTCTTGTTTCGGCAAAATTTCCCATCGGAAACAAAAATTCATAAAGTGTTGTTGCAAACTTCTATAAAAATGTTTAAAACTCCCGCAAAACCTACTTGTGGGCTCTAAAATTAGAAATTTACAGTCGGTATTGACAGACTGTCAAAGTATTTTTAGACAAGTCGTAATAGCAATCTTCCGAGGCATCAAATGAGTAACATCCAAAACTATCGCCTTAAATGTACCCTCACCTTTGGCGACATTTACGGTCAAATCATTGTTTGGCTGATAGTCATCTTCCTGAGTCTAGCGTCCGCACTCGCCCTCTGGAGCAGCGCCCGTCAAATCTACGCCTTGGCTACCGTCGGCTTGATTTTAGTGCTGTCTCTTCCCTTCTTGCTGTTTGCTTTCGTTACAACTCTGCTAAATAACATTCAAGTGCTTTCGGTAGACCCCGCTACCGAAGATCAACCTTCTGCAACGGGAAATCAATCCAATCAGCAGCCTGTCGAAACCATCAGCTAGTCGAATTGGAAATTTTAACTTTTGATGTTCAACTCAAATCAAAAGTTAAAAAACTTCCCGATCTTTTGATAGGAAGTTTTTTTTTGCGTCACGATAAGTTGAGGAGAACACTCAAAATTACTCAAACAATGCTGGAACACGACGTAATCATTGTAGGCGGCGGTTTAGCAGGTTGCCGCGCCGCTGTAGAAATTGCGCGGACTGACCCCAGTCTCAAGGTAGCAGTTGTTGCCAAAACTCACCCGATTCGATCGCACTCCGTCGCAGCCCAAGGCGGCATGGCCTCCAGCCTGCAAAATGTCGATCCCGAAGATAGTTGGAAAGCCCACGCCTTTGACACAGTAAAGGGTTCCGACTATTTAGCCGACCAAGACGCAGTAGAAATTCTCACCCGCGAAGCCCCCGGTGTAGTCATCGATTTAGAGCACATGGGAGTCCTCTTCTCCCGCCTAGAAGACGGCAGAATTGCCCAGCGCGCATTCGGCGGACATTCCCACCGCCGCACCTGCTACGCCGCCGACAAAACCGGTCACGCCATCCTCCACGAATTGGTCAACAATCTGCGCCGCTGTGGAGTTCACATCTATCAGGAGTGGTATGTCACGCGCCTGATTTTGGAAGCAGGCCAAGCCAAGGGCGTGGTTATGTTCAACCTGATAGACGGCGAAATTGCCGTCGTGCGCGCTAAGGCGGTGATGTTTGCTACGGGGGGTTACGGTCGGGTTTACAACACCACCTCGAACGATTACGCCTCGACTGGTGACGGTTTGGCGATGGCGGCGATGGCTGGATTGCCGCTCGAAGATATGGAATTCGTGCAGTTTCACCCGACGGGTTTGTATCCGGTGGGAGTGTTGATTTCCGAGGCCGTGCGGGGCGAAGGTGCTTATTTGATTAATTCCGAGGGCGATCGATTTATGGCTAATTATGCGCCGTCGCGGATGGAATTAGCGCCCAGAGATATCACCTCGCGGTCAATTTCCATAGAAATTCGTGCCGGCCGAGGAATTAATGTTGATGGTAGTGCCGGCGGCCCCTTTATCTACCTCGATTTGCGGCACATGGGACGCGAAAAAATCATGAGCAAAATTCCTTTTGCTTGGGAAGAAGCCCACCGTTTGTTAGGAATTGATGCCGTAAATCAGCCGATGCCCGTGCGCCCTACCGTTCACTATTCAATGGGGGGAATTCCTACTAATGTTAGCGGGCAAGTTCGCAGCAGTCCTGACAGTTTGGTAGACGGTTTCTTTGCAGCCGGCGAAGCAGCTTGCGTCTCAGTTCACGGCGCTAACCGTTTGGGCAGCAATTCGCTATTGGAATGCGTAGTTTATGGCAAAGTTACTGGCGCAACCATAGCACAATTTGTCCAAAATCGCAAGTTGCCTGAAGTAGACGAACAGCGTTATATTAACGAAGCTCAAGAGCAAATTCAAGCACTTTTAGACCGTCCGGGAAAATATAGAATCAATCAAATTCGGCAGCAGTATCAAGATACGATGAGTGAGTATTGCGGAGTATTTCGCAGCGCTGAATTGATGCAGGAAGGTTTACAAAAACTGGAGGATTTAGAGCGACAATATGAGGAAGTTTACTTAGACGATAAAGGCAAGTTGTGGAATACGGAAATTGTGGAAGCTTTGGAATTGCGGAGTTTAATCGTTGTCGGGAAAATGATTTTAACTTCTGCTTTGAACCGGCAGGAAAGTCGGGGAGCTCATTCGCGGGAAGATTTTCCTGAGCGGGATGACGGCAATTTCTTGAAGCATACTCTCGCCTATTATTCACCTGCGGGGATTGATTTGGCTTATATGCCGGTGGCGATTACGATGTTTGAGCCGCAGGAACGTAAGTATTAAGTTGTAGGGTGGGCGATGCCCACCTTACTAATTAAACAGCAAAAAAAAGGGGATAAAGAAAACAATGCGCGAACTTCCCGAACAAGAATTTAAGAACGAAGAAGCCAAACGAACTTTAACAAGCGAGCAGCTAGCGGCTTTGATCGTTGATGCACTCATTGATGCAGGCATTATCGATAAACAAAGGGTTCCAGAAGCCATCGAAATCGCTGCTGAAGAAATCGAGGTTCGTAAAGCTCTAGGTGACTACTGAGTGAGCTCGCCTTGTAGATTGCTTTAGGATGCACGGGTGAGAAGCGATTGTAGAAGATGCAAATGTGGTATTAATTTGTAGGGCGGGCCGTTCAAACCTAATTTGTTCATTTTGAAAGTCGTCTCAGGATTTCTCCACATCACAACTAAAAAATGCTAGCTTAGGATAAGTCTTGCTAAAATAAATACAAAATATCGTGATTATAAGTAGAAAAAAAATATGAGTAAAACGACACAGACCTCTCAATTCCAGCAAGCTCTTGAAGCTGTAGAAGTTTTATCATTAGAAGATCGAGCCATGCTTCTAGATATTCTTCAGAATCGCCTGCGACAACAGCGACGAAATGAATTACTCAAGGAAGTGGCAGAAGTTCGTCAAGAGTATGCTGAGGGCAATGTTAAATTTGGGTCGGTAGCCGATTTTATGGCGGAGTTGGATGATTGATGAAAATTGGTTGGACTCCCAAATCTATTCGTACTTTCAAAAAGTTACTTCGTAAAAATCCTCAGCTTCGCCTTTTAATTGAAGCTACGCTTGAACTTTTGTCTGAAGACTGCTTTAACCCCAGCTTGCGAACTCACAAACTGACAGGAGATTTATCGGGTATCTGATCGTGTTCAATAGATTACGATCATCGGATTTTATTTGAGTTTGTGACCGATCCAGAAGATGATGAGGAAGCTATTTTATTGCTCAAAATGGGTTCTCATGATGAAGTCTATTAAGACCGATCGCCCTTTTCCCCAATTCTCTCCCCCTATCTCACTCTCCAGCATTCTCCATCACTTCCTCCACCGATAAACTTAACGCCTGCGCCACCTGTTGAGCACTCAAACCCATTCCCAACAACCGGGGAATTGCATCCCTTCTTGCCTGAGCTTCAGCTTGTCGTGCCTGTTCTGCACTCTCGGCTCTTTCCCGCTGCTGTTCCCCCCACAATCTCTCCAATTCTGCTCTTTCATCGCCAATCAACAGCAAATTACCTTCCTCGTCCCACCAGCGCAGCCACAGCATAGTTTGATTTTGATAACTGCCTTGCCAAAGTCCCAATTCTACGCCTAAAGATGCAATGGGAAAATGACCGCGCTGATTGAGTTCTAACAGTTGATAATACCCGTCAATCAACCGATAAACTTCTAATCTGCCATTATTAACTTGGTAGATGCCGTAATAGGGAATTCGCATCACCCGCTAATAAACCCAAAACTTTCCAGGTTTAGTGACTACCCCTTCATGGGTGCGAGATAAAGGAGTACGTGAAGCGAAGCTATCCCGAAGGGAATCGCGCTCTTCATCGCCATTTCCGCTCGCAAATTCCAACGCAATTAACGGTGCTATGTGTTCCCGCCACAGCACGTAGGAACGGCGAATTTGACCGTCTAAATTCGGAGGTACATTGGGAACATAAAACCAATCAGGAGCTTCTGCACCTTTTTCCGGCGGCTCGGTTTCTCGCCAGTAAATGCCACAGTCTTGACCGATCGCATATTGTCCGTCAGGATGCCGCTCCTGCAAAATCGGGCCGATCGAATCAGTTAAAATTAAACTTTGCGGATGCTCCTGAAAATTTTTCACAAAAGTACCATCCGACTCTGGTAATTGAGTGTGGTCACCAAAAGCAGGAGGTAGAACAACGCGGTCAACGCTTTGGGTCATAATTCCCTCCGAAGTCTTGCTTAATTGTTATTTAGTAATTCGTAATCTCAAATATAGGTTAAAGAACGTGGCATGGGTAGGGACACAGCACTGCTGTGTCCTTACAGTTATAGGGTACTCAAAACTCAAAACTTTCCTTAAGGTTTCGGTAGCGCACCTTCAGGAGTTGGGGAAGCCGCCGGTTCTGGAGATGCCGCTTCTGGACTCGCATCTGCCGCCGGAGAAGGCGAAGGAGTGCCGCTAGCTAACTGATTAATTTGGTCTTTGTAGTTAGGAGGAGCTAACTCACTAGCTTTATCGAACAGCGTTTTTGCTTCGTCAGTTTTGCCTTGTTCCTTAAACACGATCGCACGAGCTAAAATCGGGCGAAAATCTTTCGGATTCGCCTTAGCCGATTCGTCATAAATCGCGATCGCCTCATCGTAGCGCTTCTGCACAGCATAAACCTGTCCCAAAATCAACTGCACCGAAGTTACATCAATACTTCCGGGTTTCGCCTGATTTTGCGCCGGAGCGGCCTTGAGCGTATCTTGCAGCAGTCCGATCGCAGCTTCGGGCCTTTGCTGCACCAACAGCAAATTCACCAAGCCCTGCAAAGCCTTAATTTCCCCAGGTTTAGACGCCAAAATTGACCTGTAAGCCTGAGCCGCCCCTTCGCGATCGCCCGTGCGTTCCTTAGCCTGAGCCAGCAAAATCCCGTATTCAGTAGTCTCTGGATTCAGGGAAGCCAACTTTTCCAAAGGAGCGATCGCATCCTTAATATCCCCCACTCCCTGTCCGATCAACTCCAGCCGTACCTGCAACAACCCCCGCAGCGCCGTTACATTGTCAGGTTCGCGCTGCAAAACCAATTCGTATCCCCTCACCTGATCTTGCAGCAACTGTGCTTGCTTCTCACCAGAAGGCGCAGTCTGAGTAGGCGTTGGAGTCGATGTAGCGGTTGTTTGACTGCTCTTGAGAATACTGTCCAAAATTGGAACCAGAGAAAATCCCAAAAAAGCGATGAGCGAAAGCACCACCACCACACTAATCAACCCGCGACGCTTGTTTGCTTTTTCCATAATTCAACTATCCCAACTTAAAATCTACTATTTTCTAAGAATTAACCCATCGCCTAGGGGCGTCTGCGATTTAACCCCATCCGTGTAACCATAAAAGTTCTTAACTTCAAAGTGCCAATTCACAAACCAGTCTTTTGCTTGCAGCTAATATGGTAACAGACCCGCAACTCCACGCTCGTCAAACAATTTGGGACACAAAGACCCGCAGCCCCAAAAACTGCGACTTTCGTCCAATTTAGTTTGGTCGAGCTAACAATTACCGAAAAGATGGCGGATCGACCCGCTAGGTAATTGGAGTAAGTAAAATAAGCAAGCTGCTCCAAAGAGATTGGAACGGCGCCTTGAGGCTTTTCCTCAAAGCATTGCGAAATATTGCCTGGTTTGATGCTCAGGTATTCAGCACGCGCTCGATCGGGATATATCCTAGATTGTCCGGGCTCGAAGTATCTGAATATCCTAAATGCTATTAGCCACCAGTGCCAGTTTTCGCCCGATCGACCCGCTCCTGGAGTTAGCAACTCTCAAACTCTTTGCCAACAAGGATTAGAGCAGCCCGCCCATCCCGGAGCGATCGATCGCTCGTAGCGAAGTTTAAAACTGGCGTTGATGAATCAAAACCAAACTTTCCGGCGCAAGCCCTAAGTTTGGTGCTAGTAGTTGTGAAATCAGTTTCTTCAGTTTATTCCTAATTTCCCTTAAGGGATGTGTCTCCGCTGCAAGGAGTTTTTTATGAACCCCTCTCCCAACCCGTCTTCCAAATCGTCCAAATCTACTTCTGCTCGCAAGGCTCAGCCAAGCGAGCCCGCCGTGAATCAGCCCGCAGTTACAGCCTCCGGGGCCGAGACACCAGACGAAAGTCCCGTGTCTCCTCCGCCATCGCCGGCTGCACCTGTTGACCTAGATCGATCGCCAGCGACAACAGACGCACCAGCGTCAACAGACGCACCAGCGTCAACAGACGCACCAGCGTCAACAGACGCACCAGCGTCAACAGACGCATCAGCGTCAAAGGATACGCTGCAACGACCCCGCTACAGTTCTGCCCCCGACAAGGACAAAACAAAGCCAAAAGACCCGCCGAGCAATGCTCCTGAACCCTCCGCGCCAGCAGCGCCGTCGGAATCTGCCAGCAATACTCCATCAATCGCAGTCTCCGTGCCCGCAACAGGCGAGCCAGCAGCTAACGAAAGTCAGGCCGACGATGACCTACCCTCGGTCATGCGCCAACATCCCATTCCACCCCCCAGCGAACCCAGACAGTACCGAGCTGTTGGTTTGGTGCGGGGCCGCTACACCCAATCTGAAGAGCAATTCACCAGAGGTATGCTGATTGCTGCCGACGGAACTGCTATCGACGCAGTTTTGCTTGGTAGAGTCATGAGTTTAGTCAAAAATCACCTGGATCTGGAACAAGAACACCTGTGGGTGGTCTATCCCCGCACCAGGCAAGAAGACGGCAACTTGCACGCCCAGATTATGGGAGTTTGGGAGCCGGAAACGCTCAAGAAATCTCCCGAAGTGTCTTCGGATGAGGAAAATCTGGAAGCAGGCGAGATTGAGGCTAGCAGCGAAGCATCGACGGCATCTGTGTCGCCCTCGGAACCTGATGTTGAAGATGGCTATTTTTCGATTCGAGGCGAGGTGATTTATCAACAATCGCAAGAGGAAGAAAAGTATGTCATCGTCAAAATCAAGCAAGCTCCCCGCAAGAATGACGACAAGATGAAGTTTTTTAAGCTGAAACTCAAGGGGGATGTAGGAACAAAGGCGATCGGATTTTTTTGGGATTTCCACGTCAAATTGAAAGCTGAAAGTCTGACGATCGAGCAGGCTAACAATATTGGCGCCGTGCCGATTAAGAAGCGGAAATTCCCCCCCGGCAGCAAGCCGCCCGGTGGCTACAAAGGAGGGGGAAACAAGCGTCCGTTTACTCCTAGGCCCAGCGGTGACGGTGCTCCTGTAGGGCGTCCTACCATCAAGTCCGCAGCAGCAGCACCTGCTGTTCCCAAGGAACCTCTTCCTAAGCCGGTTAAGAAGCCTAAGCCCGAGGAATAGGGCAAGATTTGAGATTTGAGATTTTCGGTTAGTGCGTCTGGTTAATCTAAAATCGGCAATCTAAAATCTTTTATTCCAGCCTGACTTGGGCGCCCCACAAATCTTGCGGGAGAAATACTCTGTCGGTGGGTAGGGGAGCAACTGGAGCCGTGAGGGTAAATTGACCTGCTTCAATTTGCTGCTTCAATTCCAATGCTACTTGCCGCGAGAGAAACATACTCGCCAAGGGGGCCGCCCGCACCGGTTTGCCCTCAATGAGAATTCGACCAGTTTTTAATTGAGCGTAGCTGACTAAACCGAATGTGGGACGAACGCGCCGGGGGATAGAGAAATCTACCACCGGCGCTACTATTTTTTTGTCGGAGACTGCACAGTTGGCTACCACTGTTTCGTTTAAGACTGGAAAAGGGATGCCGACTCCCAGCATCAGCGACGGGCCGTAGTTTTTGAAGTAGCAGCCGCGCACCCATTTGGAGTTCATTTGTTTGGCGTCGCCGATGAGTGCGAGGGTGGCGGCTGGGCCGATAGGGGTGCCGTTGGGCTGGCGTTTTTGCAGCGGGAAGTGCTGGGTTCCTTCCCAGGTGATGTAGCCCTGAGCGCCTCCCAGCCAGATGCGGGTGCCGATGCCGATGAGTTGGAGGTGGGGGTCGTTGAGCAGGGGTGACATGGCTCCCAGGCTCGAATACACGGCGTTGCCGAGGTTTGGTTGCAGGGGGCCGAGGTAGGTGAACAGCGGGCGATCGCCCCCGTTAACTCCCACAATAAAGTTTTGATAGGCGTTCCGGGGATTGAATAAATAAAACTGGTTGATGGTATCGCGGGTAATTGTGGTTTCAAAGGAGGCGCGGGGGTAGCAATCTGTGACTTGCCCCAAAGCTCGCAACTGCACGGGTTTCCCGGCGATTAAGTCTTCGATGACCTGTCCGCCTCCCCGTTCCCGGGATTCTTCGCCGTCTTCGGCTACTTGGGTGGCTCCCAAGTACAGGTCTACAGCCCCAAAGCCGGAGTATGCTAAAACGCCGTCCAGCCAGCACTGGCGGATTTTGATCGGGGGATCGGTATGGCCGAGGTTGATGATGGCACCGGAGGATTCCATCGGCTCGAAGGTGCCTGCGGTAATCACATCGACTTCTTTGGCGGCTTGGCTAATGCTGGTTTCTTGGACTCGGTTTTTGAGTTCTTCGATTGTCCAGACTGTCGCTTTGCCTTGGCTGATTTTATCGTTGATTTCGTCGATAGATCTCATAATTTTAGTTTTAGTTTTTAGTTTTTAGTTTTATTGATCGATACCGTTCATTTAAGTAAACCGTATTGTTTTATTGATGGCGATCGAGTTGCTAAATTTGTAGTCAGGACTTAAGTCCTCAATCTCGAATCAAGAAGGGAGCATCTCGGGCCTTGAAAAAAGCATTTTTTATTGTGCGAGTCTTGCACCGCGAACTCGCGGGGACAGCACTATTAAATGCAAAATCCAGATGCTCCCAGTCAAGAAGGAATTCAGTTCTCACTCTGATAATCAAGAATGATTGAAGTCCTCACTACCAACCTGAATTATCGATTGACAGTATCGTCATTTTCTGCTTGGTCTGCGATGTCTGTTTTTTGTTCTGGAAGGGTTTCTTGTCTGTGATGTTTTACTCCTAGAGACTCATATTCTTCGTGAATAGCCGAATCTATTGCTGCTAAGGTTTGAGGATTCGCGTTCCATTGGTTGAGAATGTCTTTAATTAATACTTCCCTAATCCAAACTTGAGCTACAACGGTGAGGGGGAGGGCAAGTAATAGTCCTAAAAATCCAAAAAAGGTGGCGAAAAATACTTGAGAAATTAATGTTACTGCTGGCAGCAATGATACTTGCTGTGCCATGACGTAGGGAGTAAGGAGGTTGCTTTCAAACTGTTGAATTAGAAAGTAAAGAATTAAAACTAAACCAGATTGTAAGGGAGAGTCTAAAAGTGCGATCGTCATTGGCGGAATGACGCTCATCGTGGGGCCAATATTGGGAATCAAGTTAAGAAATCCTGCTACTACAGCGTGAGCTAACGGTAGGGGAACTTGCAAAATTGACAAACCAATTAAGCTCAACAAAGCAATCACGCTCATGCTAATCAGAGCGCCGATGACCCATCGACCGAGAGCTATTTCGCATTCATCTAAAATACCATCGATTCGCCGACGGTAAAAAGAGGGAAATAGTTGTATAAATGCTTTGCGGTAAGAGAGGGGATCTGCTAAGGTCATCAAGGTCAAAACTAAGACTAGCAAAAAGCTGAGGATAACCCCTAATGTGTTGCCAACAAAAGCTCCTGCACCGCCCACAAGTTGGTTGAACAAGGGTTGCAGTTGTCGCATAATATCGTTAACATCAAGATTCGGCAGCCTTTGCTCGAATTGTCCCGAGAAGCGAGCTTCGATTTGATCTACCCAGTCGTTTAGTTTAGCGATTCCTTCAGGTGCTTTTTGGGTCAGTTGTTGGAATTGTAGGGCAAAGGGCGGTACAATTATCAGGAACAAGCTTACCAAAACCAGGACTAAAAAGCTAATTGATAAAAGTACGGCGATCGACCTTTTGAGTCGGAATTTTTGCAAGTAGCGTGCTAGTCTGTTTAAGGCTGTGGCTAAGACGATAGCGGCAAAAAGCAGCAGCAGGGCTTGTCTGATTTGCCAGAGGATGTAACAAGATGCGATGAGGGCTAATAAGCCCATCCACTGTCCTAGCTTCATTAGATTTTAGATATTAGATATTAGATTTTAGATTGAGGAATAGAGTATGGGGAATTACTGCTTGCTAATTGCTCTGCAGCCCAGAAGCGATGAATCGCCTTTATATCAAGATACATCAGATGCGCGCGATCGCATCTTGAATCGGATACCCCTACTCGGACATTAGCATAAGCAGCCACCTCAATTCCCTTTTGCGAACACCTGCTGCGCTGTCAGCTTCAATTCTGGGAAAGTTGGGGACTCAATACACTCGCCCCCTCGGAACAGTTTGACTTGGTATTCCCCGTCAATTAGTTGGTAAACCGAAAAAGTAGGTTGTTTGGGGTTGCCAATAAACCGTCTGCCGCCCAATCCTAGATAGTCTATAATCCAATATTCTTGAATACCCATTGACTCATATGCCTCAAGCTTTAGGGCATAATCATCACCCCAATTAGTGCTAGTTACCTCGACGATTAGGGGGACTGATGAGCCCATTGTGATAATTGATGATTTCTCCCATCGCGGCTCGTTTCCAATGGTTTGTTCGTTAAGTACAATAATATCTGGTTCATATCCCGATTCCTCGCGCATGGGTTTGATGACGCATTCTTTGGGGATGAAGTAGGGCAAATTGAGACGCTCAATCTCTATTCCGACTTTCAGTGCGGTAAAACCGGCTACTTTAGAATGTTTGCCTGTTGCTTTTGGCATCTCAACAATCTCTCCATTGTGCAATTCGTAGCGGTGTTCTGAATTTTCAGGATACCAGTCAATG
The DNA here is from genome assembly GCF_036705055.1 of Microcoleus sp. CZ3-B2. Classification (NCBI taxonomy): domain Bacteria; kingdom Bacillati; phylum Cyanobacteriota; class Cyanophyceae; order Oscillatoriales; family Microcoleaceae; genus Microcoleus; species Microcoleus sp. CZ3-B2. Next base: position 11,348 of record NZ_JAUBTN010000080.1, read on the forward strand.
AATTCATTGAATGTTACTAATTCTGTTATGCTTTGAATCATGGTGAGTGCCTTTAGTTTGGTTTCGATAGGTGTACGGGGAATTAAGATTTTGGCAAAAACATAGTCTTTAGACCTAGTGTAGATCGATCGCACTTTTTGATTACGTCTCTACTGCTGCTGTTGGCGCGATCGCCAGCCGAGGATGGCAGCTAAGATGATACTGGGGGTAAAGACGGCGATGAGAGCGTTGAGGTCGGTAGAGGGGATGGATAAGCTGGGCCCTGCGTATTTGATGGCCAGGGAAAGGGCGGCGGAGAGGGTGAATACTTTGAGGATGGGGCTGATGTTGCTGTTCATGGAGGTGGTGGTTGGTTGTATAATCAGGGATTCAGATTATTATGGCAAGTATGTGTTGCGGCTTGGCGGGCGATCGGCTATTTTCTGAGATACTAAGGTAATTTGCCAGCGTTGAGCGCAATTGAACATGGATCGCCAAAATTTAGAGTTAATAGAAAACATTCGCCAGCAATTTGACAATACTCCTTTTCCCAGAATCCCGCTGGAACAATCTCCCAAAGACAACAGTGAATTACTCTACCTTCATAATCTTGTAACTGCTTACTACTTCAGAAATAGAAAAGTTATTAATACAGAAGGTAAAGTTATCCTAGATGCCGGATGCGGCACCGGTTATAAATCATTGGTTTTAGCTCTCGCCAATCCAGGAGCGAAAATAGTAGGCATCGATTTATCAGAAGAATCTGTAAAACTAGCCGAGCAACGTTTGCAATATCATGGAGTTGCTAATGCAGAGTTTTATGCTTTGAAAATAGAAGATTTGCCAAGTTTAGAGTTAGAGTTTGACTATATTAATGCTGACGAAGTTCTGTATCTGTTGCCCGACCCTGTTGCTGGATTGCAAGCGATGAAGTCAGTTCTGACGCCAGATGGCATCATCCGCACCAACCTGCACAGTTCAAATGGTAGAGCCGGAGTATTTCGCGCTCAAGCTGTTTTCAAAGCAATGGGATTAATGGATGGAAGTCCGGGAGAATTGGAGATAGAAATAGTCCGGGAGACTATGGAAGCATTAGAAGATGGAGTAGGGCTTAAGGCATTTACCTGGACTTCAGATCGCGCGCAGAATGAGTCATGGATTATGTCTAACTATTTATTAGTTGGTGATAAAGGTTGTACGATTCCTGAAGTGTTTGCCATGTTGAGAGGTGCTGATTTAGAGTTTATCAGTATGGTGGCTTGGCGCAGGTGGGAGTTGATGGATTTGTTCAAAGATCCTGATGATTTGCCTTTGTTTTTGGCGATGAGTCTGCCAGAAGCTTCTCTGGAAGAGCGACTGCATTTATTTGACTTGTTACATCCCCTGCACCGTTTGTTTGATTTCTGGTGCGGCAATCCAAATCGAACTCAGGCTTTTGTGCCCGTTGCGGAATGGACGGAGGCTCAATGGCGGGAAGCACGGGTACACCTGCACCCTCAACTGATGACTTCCCAGGTGAGGGAAGACTTGAGTAATTGCATTGACAGTCAGACTGCGTTTGAGATTAGCCGTTATATTATTGTGCCAACTCTAGCGCCGGTGGCACTCAATAGTACAATGGCGGCTTGCTTGCTACCTCTGTGGGAGGGGCCGCAGTCTGCGGTATCCCTGGTGGATCAATGGCTTCAAATCCGCTCTCAGATGGCTGTTAACCTAGAGCCTGTTACTGAGGAGACAGCCTTTGAGGAAGTCAAGGAACTGTTAATTAGGCTAGAAGTCTTTCTGTATGTGCTTTTGGAGCGTTAAGACCGGAAAGTGAAAAAAAATTGCTCTGGGGTGATATTAAAGCGCCGACAACTGGGTAAGTTACATATAAGAGTTAGAAACGAGCATCCCAACCCCTCAAGGAGAAACAAATTATGAAGACTGAATTTAAAGCCAAGTTCCTGCAACAGCTCAACAAAAGAAGACAGGAAGAAGGTTTCACACTGATTGAACTGCTGGTTGTTATCATTATTATCGGTATTTTGTCTGCTATTGCCTTGCCATCCTTCCTCAGCCAAGCTAACAAAGCCAAGCAGACAGAAGCCAAGCAGTATATCAGTTCAATAAACAAGGGTACGCAGGCTTACTTTGCAGAAAACACCAAGTTTACAACAGATATCAGTGTGTTGGGTCTTGGTCTCAAAACTGACACCACCAACTATGTATACACCATTAACGATGGTGGTACGGGCACAAACGGCGGATCAACTTCGGCAGCAAGTCCTAAGAGTAAAAATACACTGAAGGGATATGCAGGAGCTGTAGCAGTGACAGCGCCCGATGCTACAGGGGCTTCAGGCACACAGACAATCCTTTGTGAAACGACGGGTGTTGGAGATCCTGCGACTATTAGTCTTTCAGGTAGCAATACTCTCTGTGGTACAATGACACTCGTCACTAAGTAACAGCTTATTACACAAGCCTCGCTTGTGAAAAAGAACGAAAGAGCGGGTTAGCGTTATCGATGCTGCCCGCTTTACTGTAGATAGGAAACTGATTTTATTGGCTGAGTTTATGATTTCTGACAATTTATTAGCACTTGCCCCCGATTGGCAGCAAACAGCCGAGCAACTCCTGCTTAAAGAAAATTATGCTCAGGCAGCAATCCTCTACGAACAGGCAATTACAGAGCAACCAAGCGTTAAATCTTACTACTGGCATTTGGGATTGATATTGTTGTTGCAAGAACAAGAAGCAGAAGCTCAAACAACCTGGCTGCTGGCAATGGCTGAGGGTGAATCTGAAGAAATTGAACTCTGGACAGCAGAACTGTTACAAGTGCTGGAAGCTGAGGCAGAACGACAACGGCTGGATTTGGTAAATTATGAAGTAGCTTGGGCGATTCGGCAGCACATCCGAGAAATCAATCCTGGGGATATTAACAACCTGTTGCATTCGGTGGGACTTTCCATCCTGCGGAAAACTTACAGAGGTGAAGAATCAGACGCTTTGGGCACGATCGTAGAGCTTCTGAAGTCCGATCCTCCAATAGCATTAGACTACGATTTGTTGCTGCAAGTCTGGAAGACCGTTTTAGACGTTGCTCCATTCCACCCTTCATCATTTGAATTTACAGAAGCTTGTTTGAACCATGTTAAAGAACCTCTACCTGTTATTGAAAATTTACTTTACTTTGCTTATGACATCTCATATTCAGGAAAGCAATTTCACTTAGCGACCCGTTATGCAGAACTCGCCTTGCGGTTAGAAGCTAAACACCAAGAAGTTTTGCGGGCATTGGCTAGTTTTTACCAAGATATAGGAAATTTTTCTAAAGGGATAGAAACTGCTAAGATTTGCTACTCAGTGATGGAACAGTTGGTAGATAAAATTTTTGCTAATCATTTGCTGCTGCGCGGACTGATGCTGGCTGGTGGTAATTGGAAAGATGCTTGGTCAGCGTTTGAGACACACAAATTAATGATGAGGGCTATTATTGAGGAACATCCGACTAATCTGGATTCCGCTGCTGCGCTTCGCTTGATGAGTTCGTTATTTTTCTTTCCTTACTTTGAAGATCGACCTCAAGAAGCTGGGATAATTCGCATCCAAATTGGTAATCTTTTTCAAGCAAATGTTGAAAATTATGCTAAGCCAATAGTAGAGAAGTGTCGCCATCGCTCGTTGCCTCTGCTTCAGGGAGGTAATGAAAAAAAACGTTATAAAGTTGGTTATTTATCTTATTGCTTACGTAAGCATTCTGTAGGATGGCTGGCACGCTGGTTGTTTGAACATCACGACCGCGATCGCTTTGAAATATGTGCTTATCTAATGGGAGCCAAACTGACCAATGATCCCATTCAGCAATGGTATATTGGCAAAGCTGACAAAGCTTATAAACTAGGTATTTCGGGTACTGAAGCTGCTGAAAAAATTTACGAAGATGAAATTGATATATTGATCGATCTTGATAGCATTACGATGAATTGTAACTGTGAGGTAATGGCAATTAAGCCGGCCCCTGTACAAGTTAGTTGGCTCGGGTGGGATGCTTCGGGCGTACCAAATGTTGATTACTATATTGCAGATAATTACGTTTTACCGGAATCAGCACAGAATTACTACGTAGAAAAAATATGGCGATTGCCTGCCACTTATGTAGCAGTAGATGGTTTTGAAGTGGGAGTGCCGACGGTTCGACGGGATTCGCTGGATATTCCTAGCGATGCAGTCATATACTACTGTAGTCAGATGGGATACAAGTACAATCCCAACACAGCTCGGCTGCAAATGCAAATTATTAAGGCAGTCCCGAATAGCTACTTTGTAACTAAATGGTTTGCTGAGCAAGAATCGCTAAAAAACTTTTTTATTCAGATTGCGGAATCAGAGGGGGTGAGTGCGGAGCGCTTGCGATTTTTGCCTCACGCTCCTTCAGAGGCAGTACACCGGGCTAATTTAGGTATTGCTGATGTGGTGCTAGATACCTATCCCTATAACGGAGCTACAACAACTATGGAAACGTTGTGGATGGGTGTTCCTATAGTAACCCGTGTGGGGCAGCAGTTTTCTGCTCGAAACAGTTACACGATGATGATGAATGCAGGTATTTCCGAAGGGATTGCTTGGAGTGATGAAGAGTACATAGAATGGGGAATTCGTTTAGGGAAAGACGCGGCTCTGCGGCAGCAAATATCTTGGAAACTGTGGCAGTCACGACAAACGGCTCCGCTGTGGAATGGCAAGCAATTTACGCGAGAGATGGAGAAAGCTTATGAGCAAATGTGGCAAAGGTATCTTGACAGTCATGATTGATAGTGATTGTCGCACTTAATAATTTGTGCAGGGAGTTGCTGCACAAATTATTAAAATTATCACTGACTCTCCTGTATAAAACTGTCTGGCTCAAATGTGGGAATGTTTTGTGCTTTTGCCTGCACTATCGCCTCTGTATTCTCATGCTCCAACACAATTCGACCGTAAATTCGAGGTATCAAAGCTGACCACTGAATTTCACTCAACTGTCCAATCAGTGAAATTTCGGGGCCGTCGGAAACATCTAAATCTTCTTCCATTAAAAGATTCATCGCTACGCTTGATAAAGCAAGATTAGCATCTTCGTCAGAAATATCCCTGCTGTCTACTAATAGGGTCATCTTGCTTTTGTCTGGGTGAGTTGCGATCGCTCTCACCACTCGTTCCAATTCTAAACCAAGAGACTCTTCTGGCTGCGTCCAATCTGGAAAAACAATTAAATTAATTTCTTGCAAGTTTAAAGGCACTAGAGTTGCATCAATCAGTGCTGAACTAACCGTTTTCGCCATTTTTGACCAAGAGAACTTTTTGGCTTGTTCCAACCCAGCCGCAATTAATGAGTTGCGGACCTTCGGCTTTTGTACCTCACAAAGTGCATCTGTTAACCCCTCAACATCCTCATCATTCACATATAAAGCTGCTTCTCCGGCCACTTCAGGAATCGAGGCATTAGGACAAGTGATGACGGGACAACCGCAGGAGAGGGCCTCCAGTACAGGCAAGCCAAATCCTTCATACTTCGATGGATAAACCAATGCAACAGCACCGGCATAAGCTAATCTCAACTCCTGATCATCCAGTTGAAGCTTGTGAACCACAGTACCTAAAGTATAATTTCTTAACTCTCCTTCTAATAAAACTCCACTTCCCGTACATACTATTTCAAAGCCTTGTTTGGTGGCAAGTTGAGCAAAAGCTTTAAAAAACAAGATACTATTTTTATAATCTGCGCCTCCACCTACTGAAAGAAAGTAGGGTTTTGAGATACCATACTTATTTTGAAAACCCTTAATATCTTCTTGACTAGCCGGTGAGAAAAGACTTTGAACTCCACAATGAGCCACAGTTACAGACTTAGGGGCAATTTCGGGAAAAAACTTTGCTAAGTCACTCGCTGTATTTTCAGAAATAGCAATATAACCCGAAGCATGGCGGATAGCATGATGTTTCTCCTTCCACATTAGTTCATTCAAATTTGCTCCCACCACTTCGGGAATCATGTCATAAGCCATGAATACAGAAGGAGTTGATAGGGGTGTTGTGTAGTAAGTGGAGATAAATAAATCTGCACCTTCTTCATCGCAGACTTGCTGCAACATTTCGCGATCGCTATCCGTTGTCCTGTAGTCGTAAGCTGGCACTTGACGATACGCTATCCCAGGAATTTTGGGAGCTGAGCCGACGCGATCGAGTACAATCAAATGTTCGGCAATATTAGTTGCTGCCCATTCTTCTAGCAAAGATGTCCAAACACGAGCTATACCTGTTCTATAAAGCTGGAAAAATACACCGTCTATTATAATTTTTGGAGTAACTTGTACACCATGTGCAACATTTTTATGAAACCACACTCCAGTCTCATCAATCGCGTGGAGCGCAAAAGACTCACCTCGCAAACTCTCAAAATCATGTACTGCTTTTTTACAACCTTCCCAATGACCGTAGTCATCTACCTGAATAATGCCGTTGGAAACAATGCTGTCATAAAGCGTATTGAATATGTCAATTGTTGACTCATACCAGTCTCCATCAGCGTGTAGGAAGGCAATAGAACCTATCTTTGATTTATACTGAGGTAAGGTCTGGGCAAATAATCCTTGCACTGGTACCACAATATCTCTAACGTTCAATAATTGACTAATTTTGTCTAAGTTCTCACTAATTGGAGCTTTTAAAGTACCAGCCCCAAAGCCTGTTTGATTAGCAGGAATTCCCTGATGGCGATCGACTTCTGTAGGATCTGGCATTCCTTCAAAAGTATCAAATGCGTATATAAGTCGTGGACGTAAGCTATAGCGTTGGATTACGACTGCTAACAATGCTGCTGATCCTCCCTTGCAAGTCCCACACTCAACAAAGTTTCCGGGAATATCGTTTAAACAGACTTGCTTTGCTTGCGAGTAGAGTGAAAATAATCGCGCTTCACTTAATAAAGTGTAAGGTTTTACAGCGTTTATAATTTCTCCAAATTCACCGTCCGGGTAATCTTTTGATAAACCACTCACAGAATAATGTTGCAAATGCTCCGGTAATTTCCAATAAACTTTGGGATCGGGCTGATGGCTAACTGGCTCAACATTCCCCCGCCACGCAACTCCCATAATTTGCATAGTTTGATAAACCAGTGTGTTCCATCCTCTTTGCTTTAGGTAGTCCAAGCCTTGAGCTACATCAGGGGAAGCTAAATCGTGGAAGACAATCATAGCATCTGCTTCTGCTAATTGTTCGCAGGCGATCGCATCATTAAGGGGCCCTGGTGATTCGTGATTACCGTCAATAAATATCAACGACCATTTACGTTGAAATTTATCTGCTAACTCCTCCACCTTTTGAGGGCTATAACCATCCACTAAATTAACTGAATCAAACACTTCAGCCACTTTCATCGAATTGCGGACACTTTCATAAAATTCTGGTATCGCTAATAGAGGATCAACTACATCTAGCTGTACTCCTGCTAATGCTAAATGACAAGCAGACCAACCCAACCAGCAGCCAATCTCTAAAGCTTTTTTACCCTTAAATTTAAGAGCAGTATTGTAAAGAATATGAGCTTCATCTCGACTCAGAAACCCTACCGTTGGCTGTCCCTTGTCCACATACCAGTTATGGGGGATTTCCCGACGCAGGTAAGACCAAGGGTGACTGTTAGCATCCCCTACGATCATATTTGGGAAACAATTGTCAGGCTTTATGAGTTCAAATCCAGGCGATACATAATCTCCGACTGGTAACAAGGCACGCTCAATGACTTTTACTGTTTCCTCAATCATTCGTTCTTCTCTAAACATTTCTTCTGCTCGCTGCTTGCAATCTTGACCAAGAGAGTGACGTAATTCTGGATTCTCCACCCACTCTTCAATTGTTGTAACTAATTCTTTAATTGTGGCTTGGGAGTCAATTTTGGGGTCTGAAAGTAATTTACCCGTATTGCCCAATTCTTCGGGTATACCGCTGACGGCTGTTGCCATAACTGGCAAACCCTTTGCCATTGCCTCCATAACACACAAAGGCATTCCCTCTAATTGGGAAGGTAGAATGAAAATATCCGCACTATTCAACCAATTTGAAACATCCGATCGCTGTCCTAAAAACTTAACTTTATCGGTTATTCCCAGTTCCTTAACGGCTTCTTCACTTTGCCTTTCAAGCTGCGGATCAAAAATACCACCTCCCGCCCACACAAAGTAAAGTTGATGCCATACTGGACTTTGCATAAGCTGCTTAATTGCCTCTAACTGATACTGGTAGCCTTTTCGCATTTCTATGCGAGCTGCTGTAAAACACACTACAGCATCTAAAGGAATACTAAGCTCTTGACGCAGGCTTTTACAAATTGATAAATCTCTAGGAGTGAAATATTCTGAAGGTCTTCCGTAATAAATTACCTGCCCCCTATTTCTAGGCAGTTTGAAAAGTTCGTGTAATAAACTCAGATTCTCATAAGAAACCGCAATAACTGATTTAGCTTGATTGTAATGAAGTGATAAATCGTTTAAGTAGCCAGCAAAACGCTCTGCTAAATGAGGTTCAACAAGCCCCTCAACTGTGATGTAAGGTATCCCAAGCTGGATAGCAATTTGCTTAACTGTCAAATTGGAGAACGGGTTGGAGTTACTACAAATAATCAGATCAGGCTTAGGCGATAGGTGTATTAAAGTATGGTGCGCTTCTTCAACGTTGTTACTTTCTATCCATAAATGCTGGATACCTAACTGGTTTTGATAAGTTATTAAATTATTATTATATGGTTCGGGGTGTCGGCAAGTTACTTGATAGCCTAACCTTGCCAATGCACACATAATTGAGTGATTATATTGTGCAACTCCACCGACACCTGGATCGTCTGTAGACAATAAAATATGTTTACTCATATGTGTTAATTTTGTGTGAAATAATACCTTAGTTCTAGAGTTTCAGATTTTTAATCCTAGCAGATCCTCACCTTCCCCCTACTTCTTCCCCTTCGCCTGTCCCAACAATACCTTATAATCAGCTCTGTCAGGATTCAACTTCACCAACTTCTCCAAAGGCTCGATCGCCCCCACCTTATTATTCATCTCCAACCGCACATTTGCCAACCCCTCCAGAGCCGTCAGATTCTGAGGTTCCCGCTGCAAAACGGTTACATATCCCCGTTCCTGCGCCGCCAGCAGAGACTCCTGAGAAACAGCAGCAGCCACCGGTTTTTGTCGGTGCTGAATGCTCAAACCGCTGCTGAACAGATTCACAATACCAAAAATCGCAGAACCACCAAACGACACCATCGACACTAACGCAAAAATCTGCTTAACGCGATCGCTCTTATTGACCACCCGACGATCGCTAGATTTTTTCTGTATACTTTCCATTGCTAACCCTTAGCGCGGCTGTTTTCCAGGCACTCGTACAAAGCACCTATTTCTAGATTGCCCAAGTTCGATCGCAAAACGATCGCCCCTCCCATTTAAAATTTGAAGTTTTTAGCACATACACAAAATCAAATATTTGTCAAGTTTTTCAATCCAATCACCTATTCTAGTTACCATTAATTCGATCGCGCGCGCGGTTTGTCCGCACCTTCAAATTTCATCGGGATTGATACCCTGACTTCTTAAATACTCTGCAAGTCGATCGGCCCGCTGTTGTTCCTGTTCGGCCCGCTGTTGTTCCTGCTGAACCCGTTCGACACCCCACAACAACAAATTCCCATTCTCATCCCACCAGCGCAACCAATAACCCCTCCTCTGAGATTTTTCTCCTTCCCAAACCCCCAAAAATAAATTCATTGATTCTATCCAAAATCGCTGATTAGCATCCGGTTGTTGCAGTTCATATTCTCCCGACTCTGAGAGTCTGTAAACTTCCAAAATTCCCAGCTTAGGCTCAAAAATTACATAAACTGGCACTTGCAAAATTCGCTCGTAAAACCGCCATTTTCCGTAAGGATATGTCGGTTTTGTGGAATATTCGCTGCCATCAGGATCTGATAAAAATTCCATCACTACTGCCGGTACTTCTCCCTCAGCATTGGGAGTATAACTGCGGCGAATTTCTCCAGATTCGGCGGGCAATACCGAGGGCACATACACCCAATCCGGTGCTTTTACTATTGTTTTGTCGTTGACTTTAGCGCACAGTCCAAAGTTGGAAGCTATCAGCATTGAAGCTAAAATGAATCCTGCAAGTTCCAAGGATTCTCTGAGGGCGGCGGCTAAAAGTGGCTGGTCGATATTTTCCACAGGGTCATCTGGTAATTTGAAGTCTTCTGGTAATTTTTCCCAAGTTATAATGTACTTGGTTTTGGTTTTAGTTTCGACAGGTTTCGATAATGTTTTAGTCATTGGTTTTTCCTTGTGGTAGAAGTGATTTTCTGGAGGCGATAAATTTTTGATTAAAGTTTGCTAACGATCGCCCTTTAACCCAAAAATTAGAGAACTCAAGAGCGATCGGGAAATCACAGCCATCTTAATTTTAGCGATTATTCAAGGTCTATTCACCAACTAACTCTCTATGCTGTGCGATCGGCTTTTCGACTGAGTTCGCGCTCGCCCCTCACCATTAGAAATTTGAGAGCAATTCCAGCAGACAACACAAAACCTAAGATTTGTCAATAATATTTAGCTAACAATAGCACGCGGGCGATCGAGATCCGTGAAGCGCGATCGCCCGCTTACTTTTTAGCCGTTACTCTCAGGCAATTCGCCAAACCGATCTCGATAACGCCCTAGCAAAGATTCGAGTTCAGCAGCGCGCTGACTTTCAGCTTCGGCGCGCTGACTTTCAACTTCGGCGCGCTGGCGTTCAGCTTCGGCGCGCTGGCGTTCAGCTTCGGCGCGCTGGCGTTCCGCTTCTAATGCCGAGGCTAATTCATCAGGAATCAGTAATTTTTCTCCATTATCTTCCCGATAAAAACCGATGAGTTTTCCCTCTATTTCAAAACGCAACTGCAGCACTTCACTGCGACTGTCAGTAATTAATTGATAGCTATCTTCCCGCAATCGATATCCCCGCAATTTTTCCGGTATCCATTGCCCTTTTGGGTCAAACAACCAATATTCTTGAATTTCTAAACTTTCGTACAATTCTTTTTTCGTAACTTTATCTTCCGACTGCGTACTCGGTGAAGTAATTTCAAAAACTACCTTCGGAACTTGCCCTTCTAACCAGATTTTATAATTATCTCTGCCTCCGGGTTCTACATCGTAGATTACCATGACATCCGGTGCAGTACGCAATTTTGGGAAACCTTCAGCATAATATAAAAACTGGTTAGCCAAAACGGTAGCGCGCTGTCCGCTCAGGTATTGCTTGAGGACTTCTAAAGTGGTTAGAATTGCATAAAGGTGGTCGTAAGTTTCTGCCACGGGTTTTCCATCCGCACTGGGGTAGATAATTTCAGATGATTTGAGGGTGGGAACGACTGTTCTCATGGTCGTGCTTCCTGTGAGTTGTAGTTCTATTATAAACCTTTTTTGCCTCTTACCAATGGGAGAATCTCACTTTTGTAACAAGCATTTTTTCGGAGTGCGAGCCTCCCCGCTCGTTTAGTTATGTATGAAAACGCGATCGGGGATGCTCGTTTAGTTATGTATGAAAACGCGATCGGGGACAGCACTATAAAGTAAAACTGAGATGCTCCCAACTAGCACTTGCAACATTCGTTCGTAAAACTGCCATTTTCCGTAAGGATATGTCGGTTTCACGGAATACTCAAACTCCTCATAATCCGACAACAATTCCATCGCTACTGCGGGTGCTTCTCCCTCTGCATTGGGAGTATAACTGCGGCAAATTTCTCCCGGTTCGGCTGGCAATACTGAGGGCACGTACACCTAATTCGGTGCTTTTACTATTGTTTTGTCGTTGACTTAGGCCTACATTCCAAAATTGGCAGCTATCAGCATTGAAGCTAAAATGAATCCTACAAATTCCAAGGATTCTCTGAGGGCGGTGGCTAAAAGTGGCGGGTCGATATTTTCCACAATATCGTCTGGTAATTTGAAGTCTTCTGGTAATTTTTTCCAAGTTATATTGTACTTGGTTTTGGTTCACTTTTAGACAAGTTTCGATAATATTTTGGTCGTGTATTTTGTTTTTTAATTAATTTTTGGTTTGCAAAAAATGCCGGAAACTTTTAAAGTTGGAGTATTCGCGTTACTAATTGAAAGGGAACATCTCAGTTTGCATTTATAGTGCGAGCTTAAGAACTCGCGAGTGCTATAATACGCGAATTCTTAAGCTCGCACTACAATAATAAAAAAATGCTTTTTGCAAAACAGAGATGCTCCCAATTGAAAATTGAAACCTCTGCCGTGCTAGATTCGCAACTGTAGTTTATACATTTTACACTTTTTAAAATAAACAAAAAAGCCAAGTTTCCATAATTGCTGTTATTCAATAATAACATTTTTTACTGAGTATTTTTACTTGGATGTTGCTCTGATGTTATTGCAATTTTAGGAGGTATGATAGGCAATTTTGGTTGTTTGTGCAAGCTGGGAAATCCCGGCTCTACTGATTGAGTTTCCACAGTAGTAATCGCCTTTTCTTTCTCAGAAAGGGGCGCTAATGTTTGAGCGATTTTAACTTGCTGTCGCAGTTGTTCTGTCGAACCCAACAAGCTTCCCAATCCTTTGAACAATTGGCGAATGTTGTTGCGGAGCTCCGGGTTTCCTGTCAATTCATCCACGTCGGAAGTAATTTTCTGCAGGTTTTGAAATGTAGCTCGTGCGGAATCTAGAGTTTGCTGCAATAATAGCAAAGTGGCGGGATTGTCGATCTGGCTGGATAAATTTCGCAAATTAACAGAAGCTTGGGCGGCATTGGCTGAGAGAATTTCTAAATTGTTCAGCAGTTGTCCTTGGTTGATGCGATTAATTGTCGGGTTCAAACTGCTGACAGCTACCTTCAATTCCTGACTGCTTTGATTGATGTTGTTGAGAGTTGACACTAAACTGGCGCGGTTGGTTGCTACTAAAGCATTAAGTTGGTTGGCTGTTAAGGTAATTTGATTGGCTGCTTGAGTTACTGAATTAGCAGAATTGATTGCAGCGGCAGATACGGCTTTTGTGGAAGTGTCCGCAGTAGCTACTACTTTAGAAACATCTGCGGCGACTCCTGATATTTCCCCCTTGACAGATTGATTTAAACTGCTAGCTTCTCCTTTTAAGGATTGATTCAAACTGCTTATTTCGACTTGTAAGGATTTAGTTAAACTGTTGGCTTCTCCTTTTAAGGATTGATTTAAAGTTCCTAGTTCGTTGGTTACTGATTTACTTAAAGTGCCAACGTCTCCCCTGACGGATTGATTCAAGCTTTTTATTTCTGCTTTGGCAGTTTGAGTGAGAGCCGATAAATCTTGAGTTAGTTTAGCTGCACCTTGAGCTGTGCTGGCTGTATCCCGTGCAATTGATTTAATACTGTCGAATAGGGCGGGGTCGGTGTATAAATTAGCTAGGCGGACTGTGGAGCGAATTAGTTCGTCTAGACTGACTCCTGCTTGACCTTTTAAGCGGGAATTTTTGCAGATTATTGCAGGGGGACAGTCGGCACTAATGGGATTGGCGGTAAGTAATGAGTCTGGCAAAATTGAGTTGGGGGTAATGTCGATCGACGATTCGCCAATTAAACCCGATTTATTCGCTTCGATTAGCACATCGCGGGGAATGACTAAAGTGCCGGGGGCAATTTCCAGTGTGACGTCTACGCCGTTGGAGCTGGCTTTGAGGGCGGTAATTTTACCGACTGCAACCCCGCGATACCTGACGGGCGTGCCTATTTGCATTCCCTGGGCGCTGGCAAATTCTACGGCGAATTTGTAGCTGCGGTTGCCTAGCTGCACGCCCCGCAGCCAGAGGACTAAGCCTCCAAATAAGCCGATTCCTACTAAAATTAAGAATCCGACAGAACCTTCTCTCATCGTTCGCGATCGCATATTGCCTCCTGAGTCAGTAGTCATTAGTCATTAGTCATTAGTCATTAGTCATTAGTCATTAGTCATTAGTCATTAGTCATTAGTCATT
>NZ_JAUBTN010000081.1:0-24630 GCF_036705055.1 Microcoleus sp. CZ3-B2
GAGAGGGAGAGAGGGAGAGGGGGAGAGGGGGAGAGGGGGAGATTGGGAGAGGGGGAGAGGGGGAGAGGGGGAGATTGGGAGATGGGGAGATTGGGAGATGGGGAGATTGGGAGATGGGGAGAGGGGGAGAGGGGGAGAGGGGGAGATGGGGAGATGGGGAGATGGGGAGATGGGGAGATTGGAGAGATTGGAGAGATTGCCCAAGAGAGAGAGAGATGCGGTTTTTGGGAAAAATCTTAGTCTATCGATAGCGTCAGGTGCGCGAGGCGCACCCTACAGACGCTACAGACGGCTTTTTGGTCTCAAAAGCCACCAATCAGCAGGCAGTTTTTAGCCGCAAACTCACGACTAATGACTAATGACTAATGACTGATGACTCATGACTAATGACTAATGACTCATGACTCATGACTGATGACTCATGACTGATGACTACATCATGCCCATGCCGCCCATGCCACCCATGCCGCCCATGCCGCCCATGCCGCCCATGCCGCCCATGCCGCCCATGTCGCCCATGTCGCCGCCGGCTTTTTTCTTCTCGGGTTTTTCGACAATCACGGCTTCGGTGGTCAACACCATGCCAGCAATGGAACCGGCATTCTGTAAAGCCGATCGCACAACCTTAGCCGGATCGATAATCCCGGCGGCAATCATATCTTCGTACACGTCGGTGAGAGCATTGTAGCCAATGTTCAACTCGCTCGCGCGCACTCGCTCGATCGCGATCGAACCTTCAACGCCCGCATTATCAGCGATTTGACGCAAAGGAGCTTCCAAAGCCTTCGCAACCAAGTCAGCGCCTACTTGTTCTTCAGCGTCTAAAGTGTTTTTGATTGCATCTATTTTGGTAATCAGGTGAATCAGCGTCGTGCCGCCTCCTGCGACGATGCCTTCTTCCACAGCAGCTTTAGTAGCGTTGAGAGCATCTTCAATGCGAAGTTTGCGGTCTTTGAGCTCGGTTTCGGTAGCTGCGCCTACTTTAATTACAGCGATACCGCCAGCTAGTTTGGCAATGCGTTCGCTCAATTTTTCTCGATCGTAATCGGAATCCGTCGCTGCTAGTTGCTTGCGAATTTGCTCGATCCGTGTTTGCACGTCAGCTTTGTGTTCATCGCCAGCGACAATGATCGTGTTTTCTTTGTCGATCGTAATTTTGCGGGCGGTACCGAGCATTTCTAGTGTTGCGGTATCAATGCTGAGTCCGACTTCTTCGGAAATCAGTTGACCGCCGGTCAGAACGGCGATATCTTGTAGCATAGCCTTGCGTCGATCGCCAAAACCAGGAGACTTGGTAGCTGCGACGTTCAACACGCCACGTGCTTTGTTGATGACCAAAGTTGCCAAAGCTTCGCCTTCAATATCTTCGGCGATAATTAGCAGGGGTTGACCGGTGCGGGCGACTTTTTCGAGAACCGGAATTAATTCTTGAATGGAGTTAATTTTTTTGTCGGTGATCAGGATGCGAGCATTTTCATACTCAACTTCCATGCGATCGCTATTGGTGACGAAATACGGCGAAAGATATCCGCGATCGTACTGCATCCCTTCGACAACTTCCAATTCTGTTAACAGAGATTTCGACTCTTCAACAGTAATTACGCCGTCTTTGGTGACTTTTTCCATTGCTTGCGCGATCATCGCGCCTACTTCTTCGTCGTTACCGGCGGAGACAGTGGCGACCTGAGCAATGGCCGCGCCTTCGACTGGTTTCGCCAATTTTTCGATTTCTTTGACCAAATGGGCGATCGTTTTGTCAATACCCCGGCGCAGGGCGACTGGATTTGCGCCTGCTGCGACGTTTTTCAAACCTTCGCGAATCAGAGATTGAGCGATCACCGTGGCGGTTGTAGTGCCGTCGCCTGCGATATCTTTAGTTTTGGAGGCGACTTCTTGAATTAAGCGAGCGCCGGCATTTTCCAGGGGGTCTTCGAGTTCGATTTCCCTAGCAACGGTGATACCGTCGTTAACGATTTGAGGAGCACCGTATTTTTTTTCTAATAGGACGTTCCGGCCTTTCGGGCCCAAGGTGATGCGGACTGCATCGGCGAGTTGATTTACCCCGCGTTCTAGTGCCCGCCTAGATTTGTCGCTAAATGCAACTATTTTGGTCATGTTTGTCTCCTTTGGCTTACATAGCAAATTTAGCACTCTCTGGGTCTGAGTGCTAAGCCGATCGATTTTTGATTGTAGCGCACCCCAGCTTTCTAGGGGATGGGGGAGGCGGATTGGGGATGGCGGGCGAGGAGTGCGGGTGGCTCAGGACACGGCGCTGTGGTGTCTCCACGGATATAATGTGGTTTGTGTCATTTCGCGCGATCGGCTTTTGTCTCAAGTCCAATCCCAATTTTGATAACCACTCATCCCAAAGCACAATTTTCATTCAAAAAATTCTTAACTTCCATCGATCATCTAGCTTAGGATAGAGCTTCCTTCTAGCTTCTTTTTACCTTGAGCAAAGCCTTTCATGCCTTCTTCCTAATGACGAATGACAACTGATAACGGACAACTAACAACGGACAACTGACAACTAAGAGGACGGGCACGCACCATCCACCGCCCCTACCAACTGACAACTAAGAGGGCGGGCACGGGGTACCGCCCCTACCAACTAACAACTGACAACTAACAACTGACAACTGACAACTAACAACTAACAACTGACAACTGACAACTAACAACTAACAACTAACAACTACCAACTAACAACTGACAACTACCAACTAACAACTAACAACTAACAACTAACAACTAACAACTGACAACTAACAACTGACAACTAACAACTGACAACTAACAACGGACAACTGACTTAACATAATGGCTCGTTATTCTCGACTACAAAAACTCGGTTCTTATATGCGCCCCCACTGGAAACCCGCATTCTGGGGCGTTTTCTCGCTATTAATTGTCAATGCTGTGGGCGTTTACATTCCCCTGCTGATTCGGAATGCCATTGACACTCTCCAAGTTGCCACTAAATTTGACCAAGTTTTCAACTACGTGCTCCTAATTCTGCTCCTCGCGTCAATTATGTGGGGCATTCGGATGGTGTCGCGGATTTTGCTGTTTGGCGTGGGCCGTCAAGTCGAATTTGACCTCAAACAGCAAATATTTAATCATTTATTAACATTAGAACCGTCTTATTTTGCGGCCAATACGGTAGGGGATTTAATTAACCGGGCTACTTCCGATTTAGACAACATTCGCCGCTTGGTGGGGTTTGCGGTGCTGAGTTTGGCGAATACAGCTTTTGCCTATGCTTTGACTTTGCCGGTGATGCTGGGAATTGATGTACGGCTGACGCTGTTGGCGATCGCAGTTTATCCTGTAATGCTAGTTTTGGTGCAGTTATTTAGCGACAAACTTCGCATCCAGCAATTAGCCGTACAAGAAGAACTATCGGCAATGAGCGATTTGATTCAAGAAGATATGAGCGGCATTTCCGTAATTAAAATCTACGCTCAAGAAGAAAACGAACGCCGCGCCTTTCGCAATTCTAACGCCCAATTGCTATCAGCAAATTTGGAACTCGCAAAAACCAGAAACTTTCTTTTTCCACTGCTGGGCGGTTTGGCAAGCATCAGCTTGTTAGTGCTGCTTTCTGCTGGCGGCGGCGCAATTGCTAAGGGCGAAATTAGCATCGGCGATTTTGTGGCGCTGCTGATTTATGTCGAGCGTTTGGTGTTTCCGACAGCGCTGTTGGGTTTCACAATTACTGCTTACCAGCGCGGAGAAGTCAGTGTCGATCGCATCGAATCAATTCTGACTGTGGAAGCGCAAATTAAGGATGCTGCAGGTGCAGTTGAAATACCAACTCCAGTAATCGGCGAAATTGCCGCCAGCAACTTAAATTATACTTATCCCGGTGCTAAGACACCCGCGCTCAAGAATGTCAATTTTACTATAAAACCGGGGGAAACAGTCGCAGTTGTTGGGGCGATCGGCTCTGGAAAATCAACCTTAGCTAATGCACTGCCGCGCTTGCTAGATATCGATCCGGGTGAGTTATTTTTGGACGGGCACGATATTACCGCAGTGAAGTTGAACCAATTGCGCGGGGCGATCGCCTACGTGCCCCAAGAAAGCTTTTTGTTCGGCACTACCATCAAGAATAACATCCGCTACGGCAATCCCTTAGCAGAACAGCCCGAAGTTGAATCAGCAGCCAAACAAGCGCAAATTCACCCCGAAATCCTCAACTTTCCGCAGCAATACAAAACAGTTGTCGGCGAACGCGGCATTACCTTATCCGGCGGACAGCGGCAGCGGACAGCATTAGCCAGAGCCTTGTTAGTTGACGCTCCCGTGCTAATTTTGGACGACGCTCTTTCCAGCGTAGACAATCAAACAGCTACCGATATTCTGCATAACTTGGCAACAGGAACCGATCGCAAAACAGTGATTTTCATCTCGCATCAGATGTCCGCTGCTGCTACAGCCGATCGCATTTTCGTCATGGAAAAAGGAGAAATAGTCCAAAGTGGCACTCACGCAGAATTGGTAGGACAACCAGGGCTTTATCAGTATTTGTGGAACCAGCAAAAACTAGAAGAATTGCTGCATTGACTTGTACCCGTGTCCACAGGTTTGTACTAAATACTTTACCAATTCCAATCCTCTGGAAAGTGTTTATACAAATTCTCCATAAAGCTACACTAAAATATTAGAGACTCCAGCCAAAAGTGCCAGAATTTGGGGAGAGCATCTCAATGAATGCAAAAAAACAATTTCTTTACAGTGTTGTCCCCTCTCGCCAGTGTTGGATGGCGAGTGGGGAAAGCACGCATTAAATCAAAGCCGGAGATGCTCCCCTTGGCTGGGAGCATCTCCGGCTTTGTAAAAAGCATTTTTTTCTGATAGTGCGAGCTTAAGAACTCGCGTATTATAGGATACACGAGCTCTTAAGCTCGCACTATTAAATGCAAAACACCAGATGCTCCCGAGCAAATCGCTCCTATCGTTTATCGAGTGCAACTTCATAGAGAATTAGTATGAGTTTAAAAATACACTTCTATACATTAGAAATTCAACTCCTTCAAAAATTAGCTCGTAAATTACAAAATTGGGGACATGAGTTAGCCATATCTGCGGCTGAAAATCCTCCGAGCCATCTCAGATGGGTGAAATTTCTATTACTAACGGTGTAGGGATAGAGATGTGCAATATCAGTCTTAAGAGCTTTGTCATTGCTCGATCATTAAGATAAGCTAAAAAGTATTTAAAATCAACAAACATTTGAGGATATTTGGCTATGGACGGTCAAGACCCCGCTGACATCAAGATGGGTAACGTAGATGAAGAAGAAAGTTCAGTTGTCGCACACGGCACGGCCATTTTAGGGATCGATCCTGAAGGAGGAGAGGCCGTACTCTTTAAGGATTTAGAAGTCACAAATTCTAAAGTAAAATTGAGTGCATACCTAGCGATAGATGGAAATTTAAATAAATCCATAGAACTAGGCGAACTCACAGGAACTATGGGTACCGTTAAAAGTGCCGTCCCCCTAGGAACAGATACCTCCCCTTACAATACCGTAGTTCTTCGCGACCAAAAGAGTAAAAAGAAAGTCGCAGTCATTGAATTGTAGACCCGCAAGCGAGTAGGGATGGGATAATATCTCTACTCACCTAAAAATTCACGCTTTATTAACCTTTGCTTACTGTTCCTATACAAATAGGACTTCATCTAGAGCAATTTAATAAAAACTTGTTATTAGCAGTTTTAACCATCCAAAACATCGTGTTCACAGGTAGCACTCACTTATTTGGCAAAATTGTATAAACTAACTTCTTTACACTAACGAATGTAGGCCTAGTTAATCGATAAACTTTGGGAATACAAGGCACGCCTTTACGGAGAATTGAACGAAGCCGCGTGCGGATTGCTAAAATGCTCGAAATAAAGCTGGGCGCGCGGGATTCAGGGGTGTAGCTGACAATTAAAGAGGCCAGCATACACGAGAGAGTAATGCCTAGCAAATTGGTGAGCTAGATGAGGCTGGCTTCCAAACATTGTTGAGCAAAATAATCTTCTTGAATTCGCAATAAAGACTTAAGCGCAGCCAGCAAGTTGTGAAGGATGTCCCCGAACCCGAAATTAGTTGCGACGGCACGAATAGCCAGCAGTTACATCAAATCCAGTTTCTTGAATTACTCGATGGCGATGAATGACGCGATCGACAATAATTGATTTATAATCAAGATATCTACCCCAGCACCATACCCAATCATGCTCGCAGAAGCAAACGCCACACTCTGGCCCAGTCTAATTACTATATCAGCATTAATTCTCTACTTCATTCTTACCCTCAACGTCGGCAGAGCCAGATTCAAGTACAAAGTTTCTCCCCCGCAGATGACAGGAAACCCAGACTTTGAGCGAGTAGTGCGAGTTCAGCAAAATACCTTAGAGCAAATGATTTTATTTTTGCCCTCGCTGTGGATATTCTCGCAGTTTATCAGCCCAATTTGGGCCGCCGGTATCGGCGCAGTTTGGATAATTGGACGCATTTTGTTTGCTTGGGGTTACTATCAAGCAGCAGAAAAACGAGCCGCCGGATTTGGCATTAGTACCTTAGCTACTTTAACTTTGCTTGGCGGTTCCTTAATTGGCATCATCATGGCGCTGCTCAAAGTTTCACAGTCATAACTAATATTAGTAGGATGCGCCAAAAGCACCTTACCCAGTAAATCTAATTCTTTCAATCACCTTCAGGAGTTAATATGTCGGAAAGCAACAAACCCGTATTTCAAATTAGCCAGCAACTTTTTCAACAGCTTACCGAGTGGCAAGAAAAAATCGCACTAGAAGATGAATTAGCAACCGAGTCAGAAGACGATAAACAAATTGAGGTAAAAAGTCCTCCCGACAGTTATGAACAGAATTCTCAAACAAATAATTCCTAGTTTTTGGGTGGCAGCATCTTTGGCATTTCCGGCTGCTGTCTCGGCTCAATCGCTGACACCAGGCCAAATTCAGCAAGTCAATAGCGGTTTGTTTCGTTCTAATTCTCAAGATTTCTTTGAGCAAGGAAATCGCCAATTGGAAATAGAAATTGCTATTTTGTTGAAAAATAATGTCGCTTCCGAAAGCGAGATTTTGGAGATTGATGAAAAATTGCTATCTCAGATTTGTCGGCAAGAATTTAAAATATTTTCGTCACATTCTGATACAATAATTGCTGCTCAAATTGCCAGTTTTAATGGACAAATGAAAGAGATTTGTAGGAAAATAAAAATCTAAATGAGGTAAAAAATAAAAGTTTGGTGTTAATGGATAAAGAAGCAATGACGAAATTGAAAATAGCAATGCTGGAAGCGGAAACGGTGGCTCAATTGACAGCAATAATTATTGATTATACTCATGAGGAAATGATGCAAGTTTTTGGTGAGCTAGAATTGGAACAGCAGGCTAGAATTAAGGATATTTGGAAGACTGTTAGTTAAATTAGATTGGTCTAAATCAGAGGTTTTAATTTTTAACCGCAGATATAAGCTGATAGACGCAGATGAACGCAGATTTAATTTTGTTAGTGTTCGCTGTGTATAATAATTTTAATTTGTACACAGCGAACAATGACATATCTAAACTAGGGATTCGAGACACAATTGACGGAAATGATCCCCCCGCTGCTCGAAGTTTTGGTATTGATCGAAACTGGCGCAAGCTGGCGAAAGCAGCACGACTTTAGCGTTGTTCTGTTTGCCTAATTCTGCGGCTCTGGGCACTGCTTTTTCCATTGTTTCGACGATTTCCCAAGCATTATAATTTGCTTGTTCTAGCCGATCGCTAAAAATACCTGCTGCATCCCCAATTAACAGCACTCCCACAGCTTTCGCCTTGATTGTATCGATCCAAGCGCGATCGTCACCTTCTTTGGGATCGCCGCCCGCAATCAAAATCGCCGGCGCGCTGACAGAAGCCAACCCGACTTGCGCCGCATCGTAATTGGTAGCTTTGCTGTCGTTGATGAAATCTATGCCTTCCCAAGTGCGGATGTGTTCGAGACGGTGCGACACTCCGGGGAATTTAGCAATGGCTTGGGCGATCGCACTTTTATCTATCCCCGCCAAATTAGCCGTCGCCACCGCCATCAACAAATTTTGCAAATTGTGCTCTCCCACCATCCGCAAAGACGAAGCAGGCAAAATTTTCTCGCTTTGAGCAATTACCCAACCCTCTGCGATGTAGGCTCCAAAAGCCCGCTTTCCTAATAATTCCTGTTCACCTTTGACACTCGTCCAACACGCATCCGGCCAAATGTCAACTCCTTGCTGCCGCAAACCAGGATCGTCGCCATTAATTACTTGCAATTCCGACTTTTTCAGCAAATGCGCTTTAATGTTGTAGTAATTTTCTAAAGTTTTGTGGCGGCTGAGGTGATCCGGTGTCAAAGTCGTTAAAACTCCGATTCGCGGCGCTACAGACGGCGAGGATTCTATCTGATAGCTGCTGATTTCTGCGATTACCCAATCCGGCGGTTTTTCAGCTAAAGCTAATTCGCACGCAGCATAGCCAATATTGCCGCAAGCGGGAGCGTGAAGCCCTGCTTCTGCAAAAATAGCAGCAATTAAAGCAGTAGTCGTAGTTTTGCCGTTAGTGCCACTAATTCCCACCCAAGGAGCTTTGAGATAGCGCCACGCCAGCGCCATTTCTCCGATTGTTTCAATGCCTAACTCTCTGGCTCGCGCTAATGCTGGATTGTCCCAGGGAACTCCCGGACTTACTACTATTAATTCTATCGATTTGTCTGGTTCAAAAGATTTACCTAACTCAACTGCAATTCCTTCGCTGGCGAGTTCCTGTTGCTGTTCGAGCAAGTTTGGGGAAGATGAGCGATCGCTCAGCGTTACTTCCCATCCTTCGCGTTTTAGCAGTCTGGCGGCGGCATTCCCCGATTTTCCTAATCCAATGATGTGAGCGATCGGCATAAGTTGTGTGTGTGTTGGAGCGAATTTCCCTGGTTTTTTCCTTTTATGTCGGTTACGGTTTTTTTTGATGATTTAACCGCAGAGGGCGCAGAGGGCGCAGAGGAGGAGAAGAGAGATGATAGAAATAATAGTTCCGATACTAATTGATTTGATTTTACATCAAAACTTTTGGCGGGAATCTAATATCTCAAATCTTAAATCGATTGACGATCGGCATCAGTTTTGTGATAGAGCGAATTTTCTGGTTTTTTTCCTTTTATGTCGGTTACGGTTTTTTTTTGATGATTTAACCGCAGAGGGCGCTGAGGGCACAGAGGAGAGAGATGATAGAAATGAATAATTCCGATACTAATTGATTTGATTTTACATCAAAACTTTTGGTGGCAATCTAGTCTCCAAAATCTAAAATCGATTGACGATCGCCCCAAAGTCAGCCAACACCCGCGCGTGATTCCGCAGCAAACCCAGCAAATTCAAGCGATTGCGCTTAATTTCCGGGTCGGAATCCATCACCAAAACGCTTTCTGGGCCGTCAAAAAAGTTGCTCACAGCCGGAGCAATGTCAGTCAAACTCTCTACTAATTGTTGGTAATTCCGAGTTTGTTTGGATAGCAGCGTTTGCGGCACCAACTGCACAACGGCATCATAAAAAGCTTGTTCGGACGACTTTTGAAACAACTCTGGTTTCACCGCATTTTTCGGTTCCAATTCAACTTTATCCAAATCTCCTTGAGCCGCTAAACGAGTTGAACGGTTGACTGTTTCGTAAATCCGATCCAAAGTCTTGTCATTGCGGATTTCTTGCAGAAACAGCGCTCTTTCCAGCGTGTCCAACAAATCTTTCAATGCCCGTTCGGTATATTCGGGGTCGTTTTCTCCCAAAACGGCATTCACCAAATCGTAATCTACATTCTTTTCTTCTTGCAGCAAAGTCCGAATTCTTTGCAGGAAAAATTCGTATAATTGTGAAAGTAATTCTGGGCTTGTTTCCGGGCGAATTACTGTAAATTCGGCTACAACTTCTGCGAGTAACTGGTGCAAATTAATTGGCAACTGAGCCGCCCAAATAATGTTAATTATGGCATTGGCTGCGCGGCGCAAAGCAAAGGGATCGGAGGAACCTGTCGGCAACATTCCCAAGCCGAAGATGCTGACTAATGTATCTAATTTGTCGGCGATTCCGACAATTTGACCTGTCAGAGTTTGGGGTAAATTGTCCCCCGCGCCTCTAGGCAAATAATGCTCGAAAATCGCTGTGGCTACGGCTTTTGCTTCGCCGCAGGCTAAGGCGTATTTCTGCCCCATGATTCCTTGCATTTCGGGAAGTTCGTAAACCATTTGGGTTACGAGGTCGGCTTTGCAAAGTAAGGCTGCTCTTTCTATGTAAGCTTTTTCTTCGGCAGTTATTTGCAGTTGGTTGGTGATGAGGCTGGCAATTTTGCACAGGCGATCGACCTTGGCGCGCACTGTCCCTAAATCTTCCTGAAAAGTGACTTTCTCCAACTTTGGCAAATAATCCTCTAGAGGCTTGGCCAAGTCTGCTTTGTAGAAAAACTCACCGTCGGCCAACCTCGCCCGCACGACTCGCTCGTTACCCGCAGCAATAATCGCCGATGCGGCCGGATCTCCGTTGGAAATTGTAATGAAGTAGGGCAGAAGTTCGGGAAAGTCGGGGCTTTTGAGGATTGGGAAATAGCGCTGGTTTGTAACAATAATTGTGGTGATTACTTCCGGCGGCAATATCAAAAATTCTTCGTCAAATTTGCCGACTACTGCGTTGGGCCATTCTACTAAGTCGGTGACTTCTTCTAACAAATCTTCGGTAATGTCGGCGTAACCGCCTTGTTTTGTGGCTGTGGCTTCTACTTGTGCTTTAATTTGATTTTTGCGCTGGGTTCGATCGACTTCGACGCAAGCAGCCCGCAGACACTCGACATAATCTTCGGCTTGCGGAATCGAGACTGGCTGCGGGTGCAAGACGCGATGTCCTTGGGAAATTCGATCGCTCTTGACCGTATCCGAACCGCTGACCAAGGCGATCGGCAGTACAGTATCATCTAACAGTGCCACGATCGATCGAATCGGGCGCGGAAACTTCAAATCTCCGTCAGCCCACCGCATGAATCTTTTGCCTTCTAACTTATTAATCCACTGCGGCACAAGTTCTGTCAAAATATCCGCACTCAGCCGCCCCGGAATCTTTTTGAGCACAAACACAAAATCGCCTTTATCCGTAGCGCGAACCGACAAAGCATCGATTTCTACGCCTTGTTTTTTGGCAAAACCTTCGGCTGCTTTCGTCGGTTTCCCGTCTTTAAAAGCCGAACTTGCGGGCGGGCCTTTTACTTCTTCTTCTCTGTCTGATTGCTTGATTGGCAATCCTTCGATCAGAACGGCCAAACGCCTCGGAGTGGCGTATACATTAATTGATTCATTTGTCAATGATTGTTCTGCCAGAGTTGCAGGTACGAGCCGTTCCCACTGCCGGACGCTGCTGGCGACAAAAGATGCGGGCAGTTCTTCGGTACCGAGTTCTAATAAAAAGTTAGGCATATAGAAATTCTGAAGTTAGTGAGGTACGGATTGGTAATGGGTAATGGGTAATCGGTAATCGGTAATTGGTAATTAGTAATTGGTAATGCGCGATCGGCTGGCTAGTACCTCAGTTGATTGAAAACCACTAATTAACAGAATTGGGTGTTTTTGTCAATAGGCAATTAATTTGCCCGTTCCATAATCTAAAAAACCCTGGAATCGATCTCGATAACGCATTGACAGAACTATTTTACCGAGGCGCAAGTCCTATTAAATCCAAAAAAGACTCAAAAAACCAGCATACCACTTAAAATCGGGGGTGAAAGATAATCTCAGCAGCCCATGACCTTGGCGGAAAGACTAGCACAAGATTGGAAGTCGCGACTAGAAAAAGATTGCCCCGACGAGAGTTCTAGCACTCGCGAGAGTGTTGTCCGCTGGCTGTTGGGAGACAAGCCAGAAAGATTTGACTCTCTGAATCCGACTCAACTCACCGTCGCCTGTGGGGCGATCGACTTTTTATATCGAATTTTACAGCAGCGCTATCTGGGAGTCGCGCCAGAAAAAGCTTACCGCAACTTGATCGGGCGGCTGGGCGGTTTGGTGGTGCTCCGGCAAAAAATCCAAGCGTGGGTTTCCCTAAGCCGCGACAGACAGCGGAGTGCGGTGGAGGTATTGCAAGAAGTGATTCAGGAAATGCTTAATTCCGATCGCTACCTGCAGCAGCAAGTCGCCTGGATTGCCGAATGCACGACAGACAAACGCCTGCGAAATGCTTTGCTGCTAGCTAGTACAGAAGAATACTGTTTGCGGCCCATCCGCAACCAACCGCTGCTAGTTTACCGCTTCGTCAACTACCTGCGGCGTTCCCAGCGGGGCGGGTTGACGCAAGTCCCGGCGGGAGATTGGGTGCGGCTGGTGTCGGAACAAATTCTACCCGACGATACAGAGGAACCGCTCAGTCTGCTAGACACACAGGCGATGTCCGATTACCGAGAAAATCAAGTTTGGGAAGAGCGACAAGCGGGGCGGCAGATTGTCCAGCAAGAATTTGAGAATTATTTGAGGGATCAAGTCGATCCGCTGGCTTGTCAGTGGCTGCGGCTTTACCTGCAAGGCCGTTCCCAAGAGGCAATTGCTGAGGCTTTGAACGTTCCAATCAAACAAATTTACCGCTTGCGAGAAAAAGTCAGTTACCACGCGATTCGGGTTTTTGCGGTCAAACAAGCACCGGAATTAGTCGCTAATTGGCTGGAAACTTCGCTCAAAGAACACAATTTGGGTTTGACTCCCGCTCAGTGGCAGCAATATTTACAAAATCTCACGCCGATGCAACTGCAGTTGGTCGAATCGCTGAAGGCAGGAAAAAGTGTAGAGACGATCGCATCTGAATTAAAGCTGAAAACTAATCAAGTTATCGGCGAGTGGAGTAAACTCTATTTAGCCGCTCAATCCCTCCGCAACGACTAGATGAATCATTAGTTGCGGGCAATTGCTAATTCTTAATTGACAGTAGGATTTTGCAGAATGCGTGCTACTAATCCATGTCCCAATAGCTACGGAGTCCTGCGATTTTTCCCCCTGGAAAATTCGCACATCGCCCTTGGCGCGATCGCAATTTCGGTAAGATCGATCGGGATATCGCAGCACGGGCGTCATGATATCTCGATCGCTAGCCTCGCCGCGAACTCTGTGGGGTAAAATATGAGCAGCGCGATCGACTTGTCAGGATTTTTTAACAAATCCTCAATTTAGCTGTTGCCCGCAAGTCATTCATTGTGGTGCAGGTGCAATACTTGCGGATTAATGAGATAGTTCTGTCGTTGTCAGCCGCTCGATCGATCCAGTGTTCGCCATCAGCACGCAAGTCATCATCTAATTGTCTATCTTTCGGTAGATATTGAAACGGCAACACAGCAGGGGAAAAATTCTGGGACTGAAGATTTTTTTTTAATAAAAGCTTCCGGTTTTCAGACGAATGTCTCCGTCAGGGAAGTTGCAGCGTTTAATTATATAAAATCAGGTTGTTGTGGTGCGATCGATTGATCGATCGCGCTTCCGACTACAGAGCAGCTAATGGTACATACATCTTCAACAGACTTGGCGGCTACAATGGACATGGACTCCGATCGAATATTTCAACTAATCGACACAGTTGTCCCCTTTGAAGCTTGCCTTTACTATCAAGTTTTGCCTATATCCCTAGAAGGCAATATATTGAAATTGGGCGTAGTCGATGGGCAAGATGACTCCGCCTTGGACTACGTGCAGCGGATTTTAGCTTACATGAATTGCTCAGTCACAACCGAGCAAATTTCCTCGGAAACTCAACGCTCGATGCTCTCAGCTTACTTGCTCCACGGGAACCAAGTCAAAGAACCCAGCCCCACACCAACCGCAGCAGCCCCAGCACCAAAAAATCCCGCACCAGCAAATTCCGCATCGGAAGCAAAAACCCCGACCTCTTTTTCCCAACCCTCCATTCCCGCTAGCCGGTTGAAAGCGACCACCGCAGCAATCAAACCAGCAAGCGCCGAAGTTTACCCGACACCTGCTGATGTGCCGGTTTTGGATGTCGAAGCCTCGTATTTGTCAAGCCCTGTCGAAGTTTTGGCAAATTTACCCGCGCCCCAACTGCTGGAAGAATTGCTCGGTAGAGTGCTGCTAGACGGTATCGGTCGCCTGTTTTTTGAGCGCCCCCAGTCGCAAGGCCGCATTCTTTGGAGTCAAGACGGCGTGTTGAAATCGGTTCTCGAAGGTATCGAACCCGTGCTGTTTGAAGAAGTCATCGATGAGTTGAAGCGGCTGACGGATATGCCTGTTTCCCCAGTCGAACAGCCCAAACAAGTGGAAGTGGAGCGTATATATAAAAACACTCATTTGCTGTTGCGCTTGCGCGTAATGACAGTGGGCGGCAAGGAAGAAGCCACGCTGCAAGTGCTGCGGGGAGCAGCTTTGAGGTTTTACCAACAGCAGCAATTGTCTAGTTTGAGTCGGGACGCGCTGCGGCTGGCCAAAGAATTGCAGCGGAAGGTGAATCTAATGCGCGATCGCACTCGGCTTTCTCCTTTGCCTTTAGACGGGCTACCCGCTTTGGAACAGGTGGTTAAAAATGTTGACGACCAACTTGAAGCTTTGATGCACGAACACAATCCCGATCGGCCCTAATTAGAAATACTTGTAAGTTTTGAACTTTCTTTAACTCGAATATAGCCCGTTGAAATAAATAATAATTAGGTTGGTAGTTAGGACTTTAGTCCTTCTTCTGATTTGGAGCATCTCCTGCATCGCAAAAAGGATGTATTTTTTGCAGTGCGAGCGTCCCCGCTCGCCTGCTGTGTAAAGCACGCGAGTTTTCTACAGCTACAAATGCAAAACACAGATGCACCCTTTTAATTTGGATGAGGAAGGACTAAAGTCCTCACTACAAACCTAGGTGACTGCAATTGTGCGATCGCGCCTAAGATTGCCCGTGTTCAAAAACATCCTTGTACTGCAACAAATCCAAAGTTACAAAAACCGACAAAAATTGAAAACATTGCTGTGCAATTTCCCAGCGTTCTTCTCGCTGCAACATAGCAGTCAACTTTTGTTTAGCGCTTAACAAATAGCGGACATCGTTCGCAGCGTAGTGCAGTTGCTCGTCTGAAAGATTCTCGGAATTTCCCCAATCTGAACTTTGAGAAGTTTTGTTGAGTTCTACTTTTTCTAATTCTTTAATTAAGTCTTTAAGTCCGTGTCTGTTGGTATAAGTTCTCGCTAGTTTGCTCGCTATTTTTGTGCAGAAAATAGGTGCAATCTCAATACTTAAATTGTAGCGCATTGTTGCCATATCGAAGCGGGCAAAGTGAAATACTTTCTCAATATTCGGGACTTCCATTAACTTTTTTAAATTCGGAGCCGCCGTCTGACCTTTAGCAATCCGTACCGCCGCCACTTTACCTTGCGGATCGCACAACTGCACCAAGCACAAGCGATCGCGCCACGGTAGCAAACCCATTGTTTCGGTATCAACGGCGATCGCCTCCGCCGTCAAATAATAAGATAACAGAGCATCGGAAATATCACCATCGCACACTTGAAAATCTGGAAATTCCATTATTAGTAATTGTTGACTGTTGACTGTTGACTGTTGACTGTTGACTGTTGACTGTTGTTAGCAACAACTAATAACTAATAACTAATAACTAATAACTAATGACTAATGACTAATGACTAATGACTAATGACTAATGACTAATGACTAATGACTAATAACTAATAACTAATAACTAATGACTAATGACTAATAACTAATGACTAATGACTAATGACTAATAACTAATAACTAATAACTAATAACTAATGACTAATGACTTCTTCCTTCTTGCCTCACCTTATCTACTGCGGACAAAAATCTGAGTAAAATAATACTCGCCTTTGGCATTTTTAGCAATCCCAATACCAGTTAAATTAAACTGACCCTCCATATTTTTGCGGTGGCCCTCACTTTTGATCCAACCTTCAACAGCATTGCGTACCGGATCGTTGTAGCCCATGTTGTAAGCGACATTTTCAGCCACACTTTGATAGGGAACAGTAATTGCTTTCGCCCGCCCCTCAAATCCATCGTGGCTAAATTTAACTTTCCCACTCGCCATATTTTCGCTGTGAATTCTGGCAATCTGACTAATTCGCGGATCGACAGTCAACGGTGGCAACTTTTTAGAGGCTCGATATTGATTTATCTGTTGGTTAACAGCTTTTTCTAAGTCAGCCAGCGAACTCGTCAAAGCAACATTAGTATTCATAGAATCTTGTGGGAGCGATCGCGCAGAAAGTGAATTAGCACAATTAGGCAAGATTGTCAACAATCCTAAAGAAATCAAAACCAAAGCTTTGGACATGAATTTGAATGACAAATAAAGTTAATTGTTACCGATTCCTACAGAGCGATCGCCCAAAATTCCGCTAAACCATCTTCATAACTTTAGCAACAGTATTCACATCTTTGTCGCCGCGCCCCGAACAGTTAAGCACAATGCGCGGACTCCCCGTTAACTGCGGGCACAGAGTCTCCAAATAGGCGATCGCGTGAGCAGTTTCCAAAGCCGGAATAATCCCCTCCAACTGCGAAAGACGCTGAAAAGCCGCCAGCGCATCTGCATCAGTGACACTGTAATATTCGGCCCGGCCAGCATCCTTCAAATAACTGTGTTCCGGCCCCACGCCCGGATAATCCAAACCAGCACTAATCGAATGCGGCTCAATCACTTGACCTTCATTATCTTGCAGCAAATAACTCATCGCCCCGTGCAGAACTCCCACACTTCCCTTAGTCAAAGTAGCAGCGTGTTTGTCCGTATCCACACCCTCGCCCGCCGCTTCAACACCGATCAATCTAACAGTTTCTTCCCCGACAAACTCGTGGAAAAGACCCATTGCATTAGAACCGCCACCGACGCAAGCTAATAAAATATCCGGCAAACCAGCCCACTTTTCCTGACACTGAGCGCGCGTTTCTTGACCGATTACCGCATGGAAATCGCGCACCATCATCGGGTAAGGATGCGGCCCCGCCACCGAGCCCAAAATGTAATGAGTTGTCTCCACATTTGTCACCCAGTCGCGAATCGCTTCGGAAGTCGCATCTTTCAGCGTTCCCGTACCCGCCGCCACCGGTCGCACTTCGGCCCCCATCAGCCGCATTCTAAACACATTTAAAGCCTGTCTTTCCATGTCCTGAACGCCCATGTAGACAACGCATTCCAAACCGAAACGAGCACAAACTGTAGCAGTAGCAACACCGTGTTGACCTGCACCAGTTTCAGCAATTACCCGCTGTTTCCCCATGCGTTTTGCTAACAATGCTTGAGCTAAAGCGTTATTAATTTTGTGAGCACCAGTGTGGTTTAAATCTTCCCGTTTGAGATAAATTTGCGGGCCAGTACCGTCTGCTTTAGCATAATGCTCCGTGAGGCGTTCGGCAAAATACAAAGGGCTGGGGCGGCCGACATAATCTTTGAGCAATCCTTGAAGTTGCTCTTGAAAATCCGCTTCGCTGCGGTATTTTTGAAAAGCCGCTTCTAACTCAAACAAAGCGGGCATTAGGGTTTCTGGGACGTATTTGCCGCCGAATTGGCCAAATCTACCCAGGGAGTCGGGGCGTTGGGCCGCGGTTTCGGAAGTGAGACGCAGGGGGGTGACAGTCATTGGATTTTAGATTTTAAATTTGAGATTGTTCGATTCGCGGGTAAGCTAGAAGGCGGCGCACTCGATCGCGCGCCAGTCGATCGTACCAAATCCCTTGGAGACTTGAGCCGATCGAACAAATTTCATTATAATTCCTTCAACCCTGAACAGACTAATACAATAAATAGAAGATAGAGCGCATTCCGAGCGATCGCAACTTTACCGAACCCGTTAAAACTAGAAATACCAGTAAAAGAAGTTCAGGCATATTAACACATGGCAGCATCCAAACGCAAAGATTCAGACAACAAAACAACCGACGGCAAACGAATAGTTTACTCCGAATTTGGCAACACCGACAACTCAGCCGCCCTCCAACGCGGAACCCCAGAAGTTGCCCCAAATCAACAAAACCTCAAAGTAGAAGCATCCCGAAAAGGACGAGGCGGCAAAACAGTTACAGTCATCAGCGGATTTCAGGGAAAACCCGAAACATTAGCAGACTTAGCCAAGCAGCTAAAAGCCCAATGTGGCACCGGCGGTACAGTTAAAGACAACGAAATCGAAATTCAAGGCGAACACAAGCAAAAACTTGCCGAAATTCTCAAAAAAATGGGCTACAAAGCTAAAATCAGCGGTGGCTAATTTAACTTCAAAACAAAGTTCGCAGTAAGGACTTGAGTTTTTTCCAGATTCGTAGTAAGGACTTGAGTTTTTTCCAGATTCGTAGTAAGGACTTGAGTTTTTTCAATTTAAGAAGTAACCAAGAACAAACTGAAGTCGGTACTACGAACAAACAACTTCTTCCCTCTTCCTTCTTCCCTCTTCCTTCTTCCGACGGACATCGGACTTCTTCCGACGGACTTACATCCGTTACATCCGTTACATCCGTTACATCCCGTACATTGCTCGTTGCCGAACTTCCTTCTTCCGACAGACTTACATCCGTTACATCCCGTACATTGCTCGTTGCCGAACTTCCTTCTTCCTTAATTTATGTATACTCGACCCTTAGCCCGTTTAATCGAACAATTGCAGCGCTTACCAGGAGTCGGGCCAAAAACAGCACAGCGACTCGCTTTGCATATTTTAAAACGACCCGAAGAAGACGTGCAAGCCCTAGCTCAATCTTTAATTGATGCCAAAAAACAAGTCGGTTTCTGTAAAGTATGTTTTCACTTATCCGCTGAACCTGTTTGCGAAATTTGTCGCAACACAAACCGCGACAGTTCTACCATTTGTGTAGTGTCCGAATCCCGCGACGTAATCGCCCTAGAAAAAACCAGAGAATACATCGGTAAATATCACGTTGTCGGCGGCGTTATCTCGCCGATGGATGGAATTGGCCCGGAACAATTGAACATTCAACCATTAGTCCGGCGCGTTAGCCAGCAAAAGATTAGTGAAGTAATTATTGCGATTAGTCCTAGCGTGGAAGGCGAAACTACTACTCTTTATATCGGTCACTTATTAAAACCTTTTACCAGGGTGACGCGGATAGCTTTTGGTTTGCCGATGGGGGGAGATTTGGAATATGCAGATGAGGTAACTTTGGCTCGTGCTTTGGAAGGAAGGAGGGAATTGGATTAGTTTAAAATGGGCAATCGCTGAGTTGAAATGTTAGAGAAACGAACCGCGAAGACGCAAAGGACACAAAGGAAGATGGGAGAGAAGGAAGTGCGATTGCTTTATTCAGGTTCGCAATCGCAAATTTGCAAAAAAGGTTAAACTAAACAAAGTTACTGAGAGTGAAAAAATATGACTCAATTCGATCGCCCTTTGATCTACCCCACAACCCACAAAACCGACGTATCTGACGATTACCACGGTGTCAAAGTATCAGACCCCTACAGATGGCTGGAAAATCCCGAATCAGAGGAAACCCAAGCCTGGGTGGAAGCCCAAAACGCAGTCACCTTCGGCTACCTCAGCCAAATCCCGGCGCGGGAAAAAATCAAACAGCGACTGACTCAACTTTGGGATTACGAGAAATACGGCATACCTTTCCAAGAAGGCGATCGCTATTTTTACTACAAAAATGACGGTCTACAAAATCAATCCGTACTTTATACTTTACCATCCTTAGACGGCGAACCTAAAGTATTAATTGACCCCAACACTCTCTCGGAAGACGGAACTATTGCTCTCGGCGGCATAGCTATCAGCGAAGACGGCAAACTAATGGCCTACGGTTTGTCAACTTCCGGCTCCGATTGGCAAGAATGGAAAGTTCGCGATGTGGAAACAGGCGAAGACTTATCAGACCATTTAAAGTGGATTAAATTCTCAGGAGCATCCTGGACTCATGACGGTAAAGGCTTTTTTTACAGCCGCTACGACGAACCAAACGAAAAAACTAAACACGAAGACGTTAACTATTACCAAAAACTGTTTTATCACAAGCTTGGCACTTCCCAATCTGAAGACATATTGATCTACGAACGACCGGATCAAAAAGAGTGGGGATTTGGCGCAGGTGTCACCGAAGACGGCCGCTACTTAATTATCTCGGTTTGGCTGGGAACTGAAACCAAAAACTTGATTTTTTACAAAGATTTAACAGCACCGGAATCAAGGGTTGTTGAACTAATTAGCGAATTTGAGGCAGAGTACAGTTTCATCGATAATGACGGCTCTCTTTTCTGGTTTCAAACAGATTTAAATGCACCGCTAGGCCGCGTAATTGCGATCGACATTAGCAACCCACCACCATTATCCCTCGCGGGCAGTGACAGTCAAGGGAAATTCACAGAAATTATTCCCGAAGCAGCCGAAACCCTCGGAGGCATTGGCATCCTCAACAATCAATTTATCGCTTCCTACCTAAAAGACGCCTACACCCAAATTAAAATCTTCAACTTAGAAGGCTGTTTCGTGCGAGAAATCGCCTTACCAGGAATCGGTTCGGCGGGAGGATTTGGCGGCAAGCGGCACGACACGGAAACCTTTTATGCTTACACCAGTTTTACAGCGCCCAACACGATTTACCGCTACAACATGGTGACAGATGAAAGCACTATTTATCGTAAACCAAATGTCGATTTTGACCCCGAAGGTTACGAGACAAAACAAGTATTTTATCCGAGCAAAGATGGTACTCGCGTACCCATGTTTATTACCCACAAAAAAGGCTTGCAATTAGATGGCAATAACCCGACATACCTATACGGTTACGGCGGTTTTGGCATCTCGCTGACTCCTAGTTTCTCGGTTAGCAGGATTGTGTGGTTGGAGATGGGCGGAGTTTACGTCACAGCCTGTTTGCGGGGAGGCGGCGAGTACGGCGAATCCTGGCACCAAGCAGGTACAAAGTTGAAGAAGCAAAACGTGTTTGATGACTTTATCAGCGCTGCTGAATGGTTGATTGAAAACAAGTACACCAAACCGGCTAAATTGGCGATCGCAGGTGGCAGCAACGGCGGATTATTAGTGGGGGCTTGCATGACTCAGCGGCCGGAATTGTTCGGTGCAGCATTGCCGGCAGTTGGCGTTATGGATATGTTGCGCTTCCACAAGTTTACCATTGGTTGGGCTTGGATTTCTGAGTATGGTTCCCCGGAAAATCCCGAAGAATTTCCCACAATCCGCAGCTATTCTCCCCTACACAATCTCAAATCGGGCACAGCTTATCCGGCGACAATGATTACAACTGCCGATCGCGACGACAGAGTAGTTCCCGCCCACAGTTTCAAGTTTGCTTCGGCTTTGCAAGAAACCCAAGGGGGAGAAAAGCCGGTGTTAATTAGGATCGAAACCAAAGCAGGTCACGGGGGCGGTAAACCTACTGCTAAAGTCATTGAAGAATTGGCTGATGAATGGGCTTTTTTAGTGCGCGAACTTGATATTGACGCTTAGCAAGCCGCGTTAGAGGGTGCAATTAACGCAGTTTGATGATTTAGATATAAAGAGAGTGTAAAGGGCGATCGTTCTTTTTGAATTCAAGGGCGATCGTTCTTTTTTGTCACCGCAATCCTGGTATTAACATATATAATTTGTCAACTTTTTGTGTTAACTTTTGTAGCGTTAAGTTGCTATTATTACATGGCTGTGAGTTTACTGCACACCCAATTAGTATAAGTATAAATCTCTAGAAATGCGGTACTCTCAACTTTTAAGAGCGATCGCACCTCAAAGTCAAAATCTGCCAATTTTTAGGAAATTAATATTTTCAGTATATTTACGGTTCAAGCTGTCTGAGCCAGCCTCGATGTCACCAGACTCAGAACAGCGGTATGAGGGGTCTGACCCCTTGTTCTGACCAAAGGGTAAGTAATTTACCATATAACTAACGTTAGACCTGATATCATTTTTCCCAAAAATAGAGGGTTTTGGCTAATATGAAGGCTGTGACCCCTTATTCATGTTATGATTGGCAGCGATCTGTCGCATCAGGACATCCAAGGGCGATCGCAGTAAATCCTGTCTAATGATTGACTAACATCACAAATAACAAATATAGACAACTATTATATGTTGTAAAAAAATAATGGTTAAAACTTTATAGTTGAAAGTTTATCGTCATCTATGAAACGGGGTAGCTTAGATTTAGCAACCAAATTAACCAAAAATGAAAACCATCCCAAATCTGTCAAATTTGTCAGCAGCACAAACACGGAAATCTACCAATATGGAGACTAAAATCTTGAGACAAACTAGGCATAAAGCAGAGTCCGCTCTCCGAATAAATCTAGCGATTGTGGATTCAAATGTAGAAAACTACCAACAGTTGCTCAGGGGAGTGAAAAGCGACACAGAAGTAATCCTGCTCGATAAAACCCGGGATGGAATCGAACAAATTGCCGAAATAGCCGCCTCGCGGCACAGCCTCAACAGCATTCAAATAGTTGCTCACGGCGCATCAGCATCAGTAGAAATCGGCCGGGCAGAACTCAATATTCACAATATAGAAACCTATTCCAGCCAATTGCAGCAGTGGGGTAAAGCTCTCAACGAAACAGGTAGTATTCTGCTGTTAAGTTGCAACACAGGCGCCGGGGAATCAGGTCTAAAATTCATACAAAAACTCAGCCAAATAACAGGAGCAAATGTTGCAGCTTCCAATAATTTAACTGGTAGTGCAGCACTAGGTGGCGACTGGGAATTAGAAATTACTACAGGACAAATAAATACCGAAATAGCCTTTGAAAAAGAAGTCCTAGAAGGCTATAAATCACTCCTGGCTACCTTAGCGGCTGAAGAATTTAAAAATTCAACCGTAATCGGGCCTTGGATATATGGAGTTGCTGGCACATCCGCTCTACCAGGCTTAACGGCAGGCCCTGCTAATCCCAGCGGCGTTATTCCCGCTTTAGGGATTGGCGATCCAGCCGGAACAGGTACTTTGAGATTAACATCAAACGTGAGGAGGCAAGCAGCTTTTGTCATCTACAACAACCCGATATCTGCCACTGAGGGTCTGAGAATTACCTTTGATTTCTTTTCTTATAACATAAGTGCGGACTCTAGTCAGAGAGCGGATGCGAATGGGACGTTCTTCGGCCTACCAGTTGGTGCGGATGGCACAAGTTTTTTCCTCATTGACGGAACAGCTACGCCAACACAAGCGGGAGGCTTTGGCGGCTCTCTCGGCTATGCTCAAAATACTAATTCAAATTCACCCGGTATTGTAGGAGGTTATTTAGGTGTCGGATTAGATGAGTTTGGCTTTTTTTCCACTACTTCAGGGGGAAAAGTAGGTGGCGAGGCCAACCCCCCCGTCAACTACAAAGAGGATTCAGTAGCAGTTAGAGGCAGCGAAACCACCTTGTATAACTTTTTAGGTGGCACTGTCGTTCCCGGTGGGATAGATAATAGAACAGATAACACAAATACAACCATTCGCAGTGAGGCTAAAAGAACCGTTCAAGTTACCTTATTTCCGACGACTTTAGCAACACCTAACCATCGTCTTACAGTTGCCTTAGACTTGGACGGCAACGGCACATTTGATGCGGGCGAAACACTGATCGACATACCAAATTTGGAAAGCGTAAACGGACCAGTGCCATCTACTTTTAAATTTGGCTTTGCTGCTTCGACAGGCGACAGTACAAACATTCACGAAGTTAACAATGTCATCGTCCAAAGTATAGATCCGCCTACACTCGTAGCCGACGTTTCCATTGTTAAAAAAGGCCCGCTGTTCGCCACACCCAACAGCCCTATTACCTATACGATTACCTCCACAAATAACGGGCCCAACACCGCCGAAAGCGTCCTGATTCAAGATCCCCTCCCAGAGGGCTTAACTTTCGTCGCCGCCTCCGACGGCGGCACTTTCAATCCCACAACGAGGACGGTCATCTGGCCGGCGATTCCGACTCTGGCTAACGGTGCTAGCGAAATCCGCACCATCACCGCCACAGTTCCCGCCACAGTTCCCGCAACCTTAACTAACAGTGCCTATAGCACCTCCAGCACTTACGATCCAAATCTAGCTAACAACAATAGTTCCCAACCCATTTCTCAAGTCTCAACTACAATTGTTGCTGCTCTTGCCGACGTTGTTACCACCAAAACCGGGACTACGGCAGCAGCACCGGGTGAAACAGTTACTTACACAATTTCCACAGTCAACAACGGCCCCAGCACAGCCGAAAACGTCACCATTACCGACAGCATTGTTCCCGGTTTAAATATAGTTAGTCTACCCAACGAGGCTGTTTACAATGCAGATACTGGGATTGTCACCTTCCCAGCGATTCCCAGCTTGCCTTCGGGTGCTCCTCCTGCCATTAACACAGTCCGCTTCATCGCACCTGCATCTGCATCCGGCAGCGTCAGCAACACCGCCAGAAGTACCTCAGCTACCCCTGATCCTTTTCCTGAAAACAACAACGGTACTGATCCGCTGGCTACAGTCACCACACCTCTGACACCTAGTGCCGACGTTGTTACCACCAAAACCGGGACTGCGGCAGCAGCACCGGGTGAAACAGTTACTTACACAATTTCCACAGTCAACAACGGCCCCAGCACAGCCGAAAACGTC
>NZ_JAUBTN010000081.1:24730-25012 GCF_036705055.1 Microcoleus sp. CZ3-B2
ATGCAGATACTGGGATTGTCACCTTCCCAGCGATTCCCAGCTTGCCTTCGGGTGCTCCTCCTGCCATTAACACAGTCAGCTTCATCGCACCTGCATCTGCATCCGGCAGCGTCAAGAACACCGCCAAGAGTGACTCCTCTACCCTAGATCCGACTCTCAGCAACAATGACGGTACTGCGCCCGGTGCTAGCGTCACCACGATTCTGACACCCAACCAAGCACCAGAGGCCACACCTACTAACCTCACGGTAGGGCCAAACAGCAGCGCGCCGGTGGCTGGAT
>NZ_JAUBTN010000082.1:0-24900 GCF_036705055.1 Microcoleus sp. CZ3-B2
AGTCATTAGTCATTAGTCATTAGTCATTAGTTATTAGTTATTAGTTATTAGTTATTAGTTATTAGTTATTAGTTATTGGTAACAACTGGCAACTGACAAATAACAACTGGCAACTGACAAATAACAACTGACAACTGGCAACTGCTTTCCGTCCAACGTCATCAGGAAGAAGGAAGAAGGAGCATCAAGCGCGCTAGCTTTTGTAGTCCTGTCCTCGCTCGCACGGGCTTTTATCACCAAGCGAGCGAGAACAGCGCTCAAACAAAAAATGCTTTTTACCAAAATGAAATGCTCCCCTTGAGTCCTCACTACAAATCAATTCTTAATTCTTCTGCGAGCACTTCGGATGAATACCCCCCTGCAAACAAATGTAAGCAATTTGATTTTTATCTAAATTTTTAGCCTCGGCAAAATCAACTCCTTGGAACCTACCTGATTTAGTACCTGCTGGACTTTGAATAAACTGATCGGAAGCCGCTTTACCCTGAAATACAGCCCCTTGAAAATTCACTCCCGCTACATTTGCACCCCTAAAATCAACCGAACTCAGGTCGGCATTCCGCAAATTAGCATCTTGCAACCGAGCATCTTGAAAATTGGCGTTGGCGAGTTTAGCAGAACTCAAATCGGCATTTTGTAAGTTCGCACTTTTCAAATTTGCACCGGATAAATCTGCACCTTGCCATTCCGATTTAGACAAATTTGTCAAGGATAACTGAGCGCCTTGGCCCTTGATTTTGCCCAAACGCGCGCCTGATAAATTGGCTCCAGACAAATTCGCGCTGCCGATATCTGCACCCGTAAAAGCTGCATCTTTTAATATTGCTTGCTGCAAATTTGCGCCAATTAAAAGAGCACTGCTAAAATTAGCTCCATTCAGATTTCCGCTTGACAAATTAGCTTTGTTCAGGACAGCGCGCACAAAAGTAGTGCGGTTCATTAGAGCACTATTTAAAGATGCTCCGGTTAAATTTGCTCCTTCAAAATTAGCGCTGCTTAAGTCGGAAATCCAATCGTCAAATGTACCCGGACGCCTGTCTTCGCCGGTGCCGTAAAAGCGAGTTCCTTGGAAGCTGGCATTGGTTAAATTGGTGTTTTTCAGCTTAATTCCTGATAAGTCCACTTTGTCTAATACTAAGGTGAATTGAGCGGGGCCGGCAGGAGTTTGACTTAAGTCGGTGCGACTGAGATCGACGCCGTTGAGTTGGCTGCTATACACGGTGAGAATTTTGCCGATCGCCCTTTGCACTGTTCGCTGACGGGTAGCCGCTAACTCGCGTTCCGAGGCTTTCCCCCGGTAGCGCAGGGATTCGAGCTCGTTGCTGAGCCCTTGGTTTAATCGCCGCAAGTCAGGTAAAGCTTTCGGCCCGCTACTGACTAAAGCTTGTTGGATCGCGTCCAGCATCGGGCTGCTGTCTTCTTGGGTTAGCAAATCCGCTAACAGCGGTATGGCGCGGGAATCTTCCACCGCCCCCAAAGCCAAAATTGCCGATCGCCTCCCCGATGTTCCGCTGGGCGAAGCCGGAGACAATTTACTCACTAAAGCCACAAATAATTCGTCGTTCCGCTGGCGAGAATCCCGCATATTTGCTTGACCTTGAGTGTAGATCAAAGTGCCAACAAACAAAGTTAAAATTAATCCCGCGCTGCCAATGGTAACTATCACTAAAGTTGTGCCTGGATGTTGGCGCATCCAATTCCACAAACTGGGTTCTTCTTTGACATTGGTTTCGCGAGTCAAAACCACAGCCGCAATCTGCGCGTCTTCCTCAGTCCAATCTTGATTGTTGACAGGATTGGCAGATTGTTCGATCGATCGCGCATTGACCACCAAAGTATTCGCGAGGCGATCGTGTCCCGATTGTCGTTTGTAGCGGAATGCAAAAGCGCCGTCTGCCAGCACTGCCAAGCCGCTCAGCCCCCCTAAAATGATTAAATCAGGAAACGCGCCGGATAAGCGCCAAATGCCGTAGGCTACGCTCAGAGGCACTCCCCAGCGCCCCAAACTTTCGCGAATCAGCACTCGCCTCCAACCCGGAGGAGTACCAAAAGCTGTGACAACTTTAACGGCAAACCAGCGTTTCGGGAGTGTTTGGCCGGTTCTGGCGAGCAAAAATAGTTGCCACGCCGCTAAAACTAGCGGTGCTAGCAGCGCCCCCGACCAGAATAGATTAGTTAGGGGTGCGACTCT
Organism: Microcoleus sp. CZ3-B2; assembly: GCF_036705055.1. Classification (NCBI taxonomy): domain Bacteria; kingdom Bacillati; phylum Cyanobacteriota; class Cyanophyceae; order Oscillatoriales; family Microcoleaceae; genus Microcoleus; species Microcoleus sp. CZ3-B2. The sequence continues at coordinate 2,192 of NZ_JAUBTN010000082.1, forward strand.
GGGGTTGCGATCGCGCACGGGTACGCCCAAAATACGCGCTACAGTTTCCGATGTTGCTGCTACAGAGGAATTTAGGGGTACGGTTTGAGCGTCCTTGTTGACCAATGCCCCGATACTGAAGGGAACGAGGGCGCTGGCGGCAATTAAGGAAATTTCAACGGCCCAAGCGCCGCACCTACGAACCAGCAGTGGCATTTGCTGGGATTTTGTCTGCCAAGATGGAGACGGATCGGGTTGATTAATATCATCACCGGATGCGGTTGGGTTAGCCATATTTATAATTTCCTATTTTTAGTCGTTAGTTGGACGAATCAGCAGATATTGCCAATTTGTACGCTATGTAGATTAACACTCCGAGAACGGCAAGACTCATCAGGGCCGAAATTAGCTGTACTATACTATTGAAGACTGTCAGAACCACGATCGCCCCGACAGCAAACACTGCCACTTGTCCTGGTTTGGGGAGTTTTTGAAACTTTTCCAGAAATTGATTGTAGAAGGTTCCGAGCGCTTGATAGCTATCTGGATTTTGTTGGATGAGGGACGATCGCTCTACTTTAGCTTTTAGTTGTGCGATCGCTTGCTGCAAATTGAACTTATTTTGAGGATTCATAAAAAAAATTGGGAGTTAGTTTAGCTGTACGCCGATCGTTTTAGGGCGGTCACATTAATAAGAGTCACATTAGCGTGTTCGGAACCGCTCATTATCCTCTACCGTCAAAGAAGTGGAACCTTCCGTCATTGTGTTCGGATAAATAAGGATAAAAATGAAGATATGCTATCCGTGCGATCGCCCCAGACTGCGCTTTGGCTCGATCGCAATCCTAGCCCTAGGAATGATTTTAACTGCACCGGGGGCTCTTCGGAGCCAACCCCTGCAAATTGCTCCGGGATTTCGCGAACCGCTGAGTGTTTCAGGAGTCTCCGGCGGCCCAAACAATAGCGGCGACTGCGGTTTCGTGGCCGCCGGGCCGAACCAGGCGATCGAAGTAACGCAGGATTTGCCTTACTGGAAAATTGCAGTACAAACGGCGGGAGCGCCGAGTTTGATGATTCAGGGGCCCAGGGGTCGTTTCTGCGTCCTACCGGCGAATGCTGGTGCGGGGAACGTAGAATTTTCTGGTTATGGGGACAAGGGGACTTATCTTATTTTTGTGGGCGATCGGGCTCAAGGTCAACACCCTTACTCTCTCTCTATCACTCAACAGCGCAACTAAAAAAGCAATTAGATTGTAGCAAATTGGTAGTAAGGACTTTAGCCCTCAAGTTGGTAATAAGGACTTTAGTCCTCAAACTCTGATATAGTTTCCGGTTGCATCGGAATAATAAAATCGAGTCAACAGCTAATACTCAATTATTCAGTTTTCCTACCCCGAATCAACAGTCAACAATCAACAATCACCTGACGGTGCAACCGGAATTGACAGGATTTGTTCTCTCACCCACTTGCGAAACAATCGGAGAGTTTGACTCGTCCCCGCTGTTTGACTTTGTTCGCAATATTCAGAAATAGCTTCAATAATTGGCAAATTGGGAAATGTTGGACTAATTGCCGATTCAACATATTTCCCATCTTCAAGCACATTAATCATCAGTTGGTTATTTTCGTACCGCCAGATTTCAGGAACTCCCAGCGCCTCGTAAGCATCCAGTTGAGTTTTGGAAGTTAGATCCACTTCAATTGCTAAATCTGGCGGTGGATCGACAGTTAAGTCGATGCGCTTTTTGCCAATCATTAGAGCAGAATTTTGAATGTAAAAACATTCATCCGGTTCAATTCCTTGTAACATACTTTTTCGCTTAAAAGTAGTAGAACCAAATGGTTCAAAGTCGATTTCAAGTTCCTAAAACAAAATATTAACTAAATAGCCAATAATCGTTTTAGCTTTTTCCTGTTCTGGCAGTGGCATCCTAATCTCCAAAATTCCTTGAATGTAAGCGATTCTGGAAGCACGGTGTTCTCCCAACTCTTCTAAAATTGCTTCAAATTCCAGCCAACTTACATCATGGAACAGCACTCTATGTCCAGGCGGTACACTGATTTGTCTCAATTGCAGCGTTACCATTTAAACCTCCGATTTATTTAAGTTTGCGATGCTTGTCTGTATCGGTAATTGGGGGCGGGCACGGGCAACTTGCGATCGGCGAAGCCGAAGTATTGGGGATTGGTTATCAGAAAAATGGGGTCTAAAACTGTCCAAATCCTCCGGCTTTTAGTATTGTATCTTTTCGGTATCTTTGTGGCAAATGAGTTCAATATATTTTAAAATATTGAATGCCGTAATTGCGACTAGCATAATAATATCATGTCCGATCGATCGGACATGATATTATTAATTGACAATCAGGAAGTCGCTGACGGTCAGCAACGGAGTACCGTCAATGGTGGCAAATAGCGCACCAGTTCCCAAACCAATTTGTGTCCCGTTCTGGTTGAAAAATAACTTGCCTGTGGCGCGACTGCAAACAATTAATCCATCGCTGGTTTCTGCTGCTAAATCGCTATCTACAAAGGCAATTTTAGCTGAAGTGATTGCTCCGAATGCAGTTTGAGATAAGAGAATTTTGTCTGTGCCAGTCGTAAAATCAGTAATGCGATCGCTCCCAAAATCAGCAGTATTAAAAACACCGTTCGATTTAAACAAAAACCGATCTTCACCGCTACCACCAGTTAGCAAGTCATCGCCGGCACTCCCTGCAAGTAGATCGTTACCACCGCCGCCAATTAGCGTATCATTGCCATCACCACCAATTAGCGTATCATTGCCATCGCCGCCGACAACACTGTCATCACCTACGCCACCATTAAATGTATCTTCGCCACCTCCCATGTCAACAACTGAATTGGCGTAGGTTCCTAAGAGGTTAATTACATCATTACCATCAGCATTGGAACTCGCAGCTTCATCGGCTTTGAGGTTGATAAAGAAACGAAAGTCGTTCATGGTGACAGTAATGCTGTCGTTACCGGTGCCACCGATAATTTTTTCATCGGAACGCAGTGTATCGTTAGGATTAGTATTGTCATCCCAGGTTTCAGCAAAAGTGATATTGATGCTGTCATTGCCAACACCGCCTTGAATATCATTTACGCCGTCGGGGTCGGTAATGGTGTCGTCGCCTGTACCCCCGAAAATGCGATCGAGATTGCCTAAACCGCCGTCAATGAGGTCATTGCCGCCCTCACCATCGATGAAGTCATCCGCAGCGTCGCCGTTGATGGTGTCGTCACCCTCCGCGCCCATCAGTGTATCTGGATCGGGGGTACCGTTCAAAAGTAAAGGGGCAATCGGGGGATTTGCAATCGGATTAACGGTGATGTTAACAGTGGCTGTCGCTGTCCCCCCGTGACTGTCGTCAAGCTGATATGTAAAGCTGTCCTGACCGGTGAAGTCACCGTGGGGGTGGTAAGTGATGAAGTCATCAGCCTTGTCTGGAGTGCCGTTAAAATTGATTTCAGCCTTGCCGCCGACTCCGTTGGTCAAAACTGTCAAAATCAGGGGGTCGCCGTCTGGATCGCTGTCATTTGCTAATACGGGGATATTGACGGGAGTGATTCGATCGGTGGTGGCGCTATCATCGATCGCGATCGGCAATTTGTTGGCAAACTCGATCGTTACGGTAGCTGTCGCTGTTCCCCCGCCAGTGTCATCAATCTGATAAGTGAAACTGTCGTCATCCCAGAAGTCACGGTGGGGGTGATAGGTGATAAAGTCATCAGCCTTGTCTGGAGTGCCGTTAAAATTGATCTCAGCCTTGCCGCCGACTCCGTTGGTCAAAACCGTCAAAATTAGGGGATCGCCGTCTGGATCGCTGTCATTTGCTAACACTGGAATGTTGACAGCAGTGTCTCGATGGGTGGTGGCGCGATCGTCGATCGCGATCGGCAATTTGTTGACTGCTTTCACTGTCACCTCAACCTTGGTAACGTCCGAACCTCCCTTGCCGTCTGCGATTTGATAGAGAAAGATATCCTGGCCGCTGAAGTCGGGATTGGGAGTGTAGGTAATGAAATCGTCTTGCCGATTGTCCGGCGTACCGTTGTTGTTGACTTCGACTTTGGCGTTGTTTGAAGGCCTGAAAATACTGAGGTTCAAGGGGTCGCCGTCGGGTTCGCTGTCGTTGGCGAGGACGTTGATATCGATCGCACTACCAGCATTCACAGTCGCAGCATCCCCAGATGCGATCGGCGAGTGGTTGCGATCGACTGTCACTTCCACTTTGGTAACAGCTACGCCTCCCTTACCGTCGTCGATTTGATAGAAAAACACATCTTCCCCGCTGAAGTCGGGATTGGGGGTGTAGGCGATGTAATCGTCTGTTGGATCGTCCGGCGTACCGTTGTGCCTGACTTCTGCTTTGCCGTTGTCTGAAGTCTTGAAAATGCTGAGGTTCAGGGGGTCGCCGTCGGGGTCGCTGTCGTTGGCGAGAACCTCGATATCGATCGCGCTGCCAGCATTTACAGTTGCACTGTCGCTAAGTGCGATCGGTGACTTATTGATCGCAGGAGGTATCACCGCAGTTGATGTCGGTGTTGGAGATGGTGTGGGTGTTGGTGTTGGAGGTATCACCGCAGTTGATGTCGGTGTTGGAGATGGTGTGGGTGTTGGTGTTGGAGGTATCACCACAGTTGATGTCGGTGTTGGTGTTGGTGTTGGAGGTATCACCACAGTTGATGTCGGTGTGGGTGTTGGTGTTGGAGGTATCACCACAGTTGATGTCGGTGTTGGAGATGGTGTTGGTGTTGGTGTTGGTGTCGGTGTTGGAGATGGTGTTGGTGTTGGAAATATCACCAGAGTTGGTGTCGGAAAGAGTATGGGAAGTGTGCCTGGAAAGAGTATCGGAGAGTTTTTTAGATTGGGAATCTCAACCTCAATCAACGGAGAGAAAATCAATTTTACATTAGCTGTTGCTGTACCCCCTTGACCGTCACTGACTTGATAACTAAAGCTATCTCCAACATTATTATTAAATTGGATATTGGGAGTATAGGTAATGAAATCATCCTTGGGATTGTCCGGTGTATTGTTTTGATTAACTACTACCGTCCCATTCACCGGATTGGTAACAATGTTGAGAATCAAAGAGTCGCCATCCGGATCGGTATCGTTAGACAGGACATCGATATTGACTGGATTTTGGCCCACGATCGTACTATCGTTGTTTGCTACAGGCAACTGGTTGGCGATCGCCAATCCCTTAGAGAATTCCGAAGTATTATTAGCAGGATCGGTCGCCGTTGCTGTGATGAATTGACCGACGGGTAGGGAACTACCATAGGTATAGTTGAAACTATTTTTACCGCTACTGTCCGTAGTGAGAATCGTAGAGCCGAGGAAGGTTTTTCCTTCGCCAAAGCCAGTCGGATCGAGACTGGAGTTGGCAAAGAATTCCAGCCTAAACTGTTGATTTAGAGTGCTATTTAAAGTGCCTTTTATCTCAGTATTTTTGCCATTGGAGTGGGCAAAAGTGATGGTGGGAGAGTTGCGCTCGTTACTAATTTCGTAGTGAATAATACCGAAACTATTATTGTTGAAAATACTATTGCCTAAAATCCCATTGCCCGTGCCAGAGTTAACAGCAACTCCAGCTAAATTGTTGTGAGCGATCGCATTTCCAGTTTCCGGATCGATACCGCCGATCGTATTATTGTTAGGCCCATCCAAAATCGCTACACCGTTGGCTAGATTCCCCAAGGGACTGACTCCATCTAGCTGAGTACCGATATAATTGCCTTGCAGCAAATTGTTAGCAGTAGCAACGCCCCAAAAACTCACACCATTGCCTTTGTTGCCGGAAATCAGGTTGCGTTGCGCTGCCGTATTTCCCCCAATGATATTGTTGGCAGCAGTGCCGATCCCTCCTATTATGCTTTGAATCGCTATACCATCGCGGTTATTGCCCAAAGCAACGGTACCTGTCTTATCCGTACCGATAAAGTTGCCCTGCACTTTGTTTGCCCGATCGATAATGTATATGCCGTTGCCACCGTTGCCTGAAATGATGTTACGATCGCTCACTGTATTTGCGAAACCAAAGATCGCCACACCTTCTGCAATATTGCCCAAGTCTTTTGTACCCGTGACATCCGTGCCGATGTAGTTGCCCCGAATCGCGTTGTTTGTACCGCCGATGGAGACACCTCTGTAATTGCCAGAAATCACATTGCGTTCCGCATCGGTAGTACCGCCGATCGTGTTATCGGAAGCACCTGGAAAGGTGACAACTCCGTCATAGGAGAGGTTGTTGGCTTTCAGAATTGCCGTACCCGCTGCATTGGTGCCGATGTAGTTGCCCGCTACGGTTGTGAACTTGGCTGCGATCGTAATTCCGTGAACGAGATTGCCGGAAATTACATTTCTTTCGGCAGGATCGTTAAGTCCGTCGCCGTTGGTGCCGATGCGATTCTGGATTCCGGCTGAAGCATCGATCTCAATACCATTCCCGCCGTTGCTGCGAACGATATTGCCAGTTAAATCGGTACCGATGTAATTGCCGTAAATCCAGTTATTGGCTGCCCCGTTCGACAGCTTGATGCCAGCCCGATTGTAGGAGGGTTCGTCGGAAAAGCGGTTAATTGCCAGTCCTCGGACGATGGAATTGCTGGCTTGAATGTCAAGTCCGATCGCCGAATTGGATGCCGCACCGTTGAGTTCAATTCGCGGCGCGCCCTGGAATCCGGGGCCGCCTTGACTCCAACCGTCGATGGTGACAGCATCTGTAATTGTCGGCAAAGCAGAAGAAAGATCGATCGTTTGAGGTTGGTTAAATGCGATCGGGATCTCGATCGGTTTTTGGAATGGTAAGCGCGGAATCTGGATGAAAGTGGTAATTTGGAATGCGATCGTATCTGTGCCGGGATGAGCGTTGGCATTGAGAATTGCCTGTCGCAGCGAACCAGGGCCGCTGTCATTGGTATTTGTCACCAGATAAGTCACTCCAGCATCTGACAGGAGGGAAACAGTTGCAATGTTGCTCTTTGTTGTGCCGTCGCTGACGCGATAGGTAAAGCTGTCGCCGTTGAATTTCGCATCGGGAGTGTAGGTAATAAAGTCATCGTTGGGATTGTTCGGCGTACCGTTGTTGTTCACAACTGCCGTCCCCTGAGTGGGATTCGCAACTAGACTAATTGTTAAGGGGTTGCCATCGGGGTCGATGTCGTTGGAGAGAACATCAATCTTGACTGGAGTGTTAGCAGAAGTTATCGCACTATCATTTTCTGCTACAGGGGGCTGGTTGCCGATCGAACTCTGGACGCTGATGCTGCCAAAAAAATCGCTATTATCGGTACGACTCCGCGAAGCATTCGCACTGCTGTTCCCGCTGAAGGCAGGCAAAGTATTAATTGCCGTCACCGTTGGCGCGACAGCCACCCCAGCCGCACCGGCGAGTTCAGGAGTCACGGCAAAAATCGCCCCGCCCTTTCCCTGACCGTTGGCACCGGATTTGGCATTAGAACTAGCATCGACGATGCCGCCCAACCCGCCCGTTGCCGTGTTATTGAGAAATTTGCTGTTGACTAGGGTGAGGGAACCGCTGCGAATAAAAACGGCACCCCCCAGTCCAGCACCGCCACCACCGCCACCAGCAAAATCATAGGCATCGCTGTTGCCGCCACTCTTACCGCCGTTACCGCCGAAGCTTCCTCCACTACCGGGAATACCACCCGATCCAAATTGGCTGGAACCGCCACCGCCACCGCCACCACCAAAGCCACCGTTACCGCCCGGTCCGCCAAAGTTTAAGGGACTCGTACTGGCATCACCCAAAGCGCGACTGCCGTTGCCACCACCACCGCCAAAGCCGCCATTGCCACCGAGCCCTCCACCAATACCCAATCCCGCGCCACCGCCACCCCCAAAGTCGCCACCATTGCCACCAATACCACCAAAATTGCTGGTGCTCCATCCGCCACCACCACCCCCACCGCCAACGCCACCAATACCGCCTTTACCTGCAAAATTGCTATTGTTACCCCCGCCACCGCCACCGCCAATACCACCGCCCCTGCCACCATCACTGCCACCATCCCCTGCCGGGTTGCCACCAAAGATAGTGCCTGCACCACTCCCGCCTCGTGCGCGACTGTCGGTTTCGTAACCGCCTTCCCCACTGAAGCCCCCGCCACCAGCCCCGGCATACAGACTGCTAATCCCGCCACCGCCACCAAAGCCGCCACCGCCACTGCCACCATAACGGCCACTGCCACCAGAGCCACCAGAGCCACCAAAACCACCACCGCCACCGCCACTGCCAAAGCTGCCATTGCCACCAATTGCTTGGTTATTTGAGAAGGTGACGTTATTGGCGGTGACGCTACCACCATTTATGAACAGGGCACCCCCCATACCGCCGCCGCCTCCACCGCCGTCGCCACCCTTGCCCCGACCGTTTGCCAGGGTGAGGTTGTTGAATTGAACAGTCCCTTGGTTGACGAAGAAGAGGCGGACATCGCCATTGTCGTTGCTGCCATTTTTGTTGGCATCGCCGCTGATAGTCAGGTTGTTGACTCCAGGGCCTTTGATGGTGAGGCTGTCGTTGACGATGAGTTGTGTTGAAAGGGCAATGGTTCTGGGTACGGCAAAGAAATTTGGGTCGAAGATAATTGTGTCTGCGCCTGCTTGGGCATTAGCCTGTTTGATGGCAAATCGCAGGGAACCGGGATCGCTTTCGTTGTCGTTGAGGTTAGTGACGGTGAAAGTAGCCATGATTTTTGCTCTATACTTTTACTTTGGTTTAAACAATAGGCAACTCAGCTTCTTTAAGAAATGTGGAGTTTCTTTTCAAGAAGCCTGCTTTCTGAGTTCTTCGTAACATATTGATTTTGATTCACAATCTGAGCCAAGCGGTCAAATACCTGTGCGTTCAGCCGAGACACGCTCGTCACCCTGACTTCATAATCCGCGATCGCCCTGAAATACTTTTTGTCTGTTCCTCAAAATTAGCTAATTTTTTTTTGTATCGCACCAGGCTGTTACGTAATTTTACATAGTCCGCAAAGCGATGCGAAATTGTCGATCGAATGCGAGGATTGACAAGTGGCGATGCACCCTAAAGCTACTGTTGCACGAGTTCTGAGAATTAGTACAAGTTCCCCGAAAGCAGACGAAATAATGCGATCGTCCTTTCGGCCCTGTTTCAGATCAACTCCTCTCTTCATCGGAATAGTAAATTCGAGTTGACGGTTGACGGTTGACGGTTGACGGTGAAGAGTGAACAGTCAACATCACCAGGAGTGTAACCGGAAATGATCTAACCTGGTATTCCCCATCAATCAACTGCATTTGATATTTAAACTTTTTGCAGTTTATAAAGTTCCTTAAACTTACGCTGCTGCTCCTTGTGGTCTACTATCGGATCGGGATAATGAAGCAGCCGGCGTTCTATAGGTGAAATATTTCCTGTTAGCAAAAGTTTCGTATCAACTCGGCGCAATTCTGGAACCCAGTGCCGAATATATTCCCCTTCCCGGTCAAATTTCTGAGCTTGACTGGCGGGATTAAATATTCGCAAAGGTTTCGGATCCATACCGCTAGATGCGCTCCACTGCCAGCCGCCATTGTTAGCAGAAAGGTCGCCGTCAATCAAATTTTGCATGAAGTATTTTTCACCCCACTGCCAGTTAATAATTAAATCTTTGGTGAGGAAACTAGCGACTATCATCCGACAGCGATTGTGCATCCAACCAGTCTGATTTAACTGCCGCATTGCCGCATCGATAATCGGATAACCAGTTTTGCCCCTGCACCAAGCTTGAAACAGCTTTTCATCGTTCTCCCAAGGAAAATTTTTGAATGTTTGACGGTAGGGCCCATCTGCTAATTCAGGGAAGTTATACATGGCGTGTTGGTAAAATTCTCGCCACGCTATTTCCTGTTGCCAAGTGCGGATGCTTGTGCGCGCTTCTTCGCTGCGGCAAGTGTCCATTACTATCTGGGTAGCTTGCCAAACTGTGCGGATACCAATTGCACCGAATTTGAGGGCGGCGCTGAGTTGCGATGTGCCGTTATTTGCGGGCAAATTTCGCTGTTCTTGATATTCGTAAATGGCGATTTCGCAAAATTCTTCCAACTTTGCTCGCGCGGCATCTTCTCCGGGTTCTAAAACTAATGGATTTTCCCAAGTAAATCCCAAACTAGATGCCGTTGGCAGTGTTTCTATTGCACCTATTTGGTTGGCGATTTCTTGTTCTTGGGCGCTTAATCCGGTCATTAATTCCAGATAAGTTATCGGCAGTGTCTCTACTGGTTCAGCTTTGGGTTGGCTGTGCCAATTTTTCCAAAATGGTGTATAAACTGTGTAGGGTTTTCCTGCACCGGTGCGAATATCGTCGGGGGCGTGCAGGATTTGATCCCAGAAAATTTCAACTTTAATTCCTGCTTGTTCGAGAGCCTTTGATACGATTATATCTCGCTCTTTTGCATAGGGTTCAACATCCCGGTTCCAAAATACTGCTTTGGCATCGATTGCGGTTGCTAATTTTGGGATGCCGTGACTTGGTTCATTTTGAATTATCAGCAATTGGCTACCTGCTTTGCTGTAATTCTCCTGAAGTTTTTGCAAGCAACCTATCATGTAGGTGACTCTGGCTGGCGCTACGTCATCGCGATCGAGAATATTGCGATCCAGGCAAAAAATCCCGACTACTTTCGGGCTTTGCTGGCGCGCGGCAGCCAGTCCGATGTTGTCAGAAATACGTAAATCTCGACGGTGCCAAAATAAAATTAAGTCTGACATTTGATTTGAGGTTTGAGATTTTTGTAGGTGCGTCGCTGCCAGAATTCTAGTTGTTGACGACTGTATCTAAGTGACGCACCGCGATACTATTTTACATCAAAAAAGGGCGCGCTAGAAAAAAGCTAGAAATTGATTTTGCATCAATTGGTTCCCCGGCTAAAATGGCTTTTTCTAATTCCTCTGGAGTGAACAAAACTGTTTCCATGTCTTCATCATCGTCTTGTTCTGGCGGCTCTTCCAGCTTGACCAAATCTTGGGCTAAAAAAGCATAAATGATTTCGTCAGAATAACCTGGCGCGAGCATGAATTTGCCTAATTCCTGCCATTTGCCGGCGCGATATCCGGTTTCTTCTTCGATTTCGCGTTTGATAGTTTTTGCGGGATCTTCATTAAGTTCGATCGTCCCGGCGGGAAATTCTAAAATCCGTCCTTTGGCGGCGAAGCGATATTGCCGCACCAAGACGAGTTTACCTTCGGGAGTGACGGGAACTGCAAGTGCTCCACCCGGGTGGCGAATACATTCCCAGTCGCCTTCGGAACCGTTGGGAAGGCGCAGGCTAGCTACGTCAAAGTTGAATTTGCGCCCTTGGTAAAACAGGCGCTGTTTGAGGAGTTGGGGTAGTTCTTTTCCTAATGGCATAAGCGATAAGCGAATAATGTTTGATTGCACTAATTTATGACATCATAGGCGATTGAAGCCATTAAATTTTGCTCAATTTTTACATTATCAAAATTCAGGGGATTAAAACCCCCGCTTTCAGGGTGTCAGGTTTTTAGGCTGGGGTGTAAATCCCTATCCTAAAAACCTCGCTGTCAACTGTCAACTGTCAATTGTTTAACATTTTTTGCACTCCCGAACAGTTTACAGTTTGCTGGAGTTGCCCGATCGCGCTTTTCGTCACTGGATGCACCCAATCCGGCGCAATTTCTGCTAAAGGTACTAATACAAAAGCTCTTTCGGTCATCCGGGGATGAGGTAAAGTCAGTGTCGGAGTTTCTAAGATTAAATCATCATACAGCAGCAAATCCAAGTCGAGGGTTCTCGGCCCCCATTTTTCGCGGCGAATCCGATTAAATTTTATTTCAATTTCTAATAAAGCTGCTAGCAATTGTTTCGGTTCTAGGGCAACTTCTAGGATGGCACAGGCGTTGATGTAATGGGGTTGGGGAGGCCCGACGGGGGCGGTTTTATACCAGCTAGAATGGGATTTTACTGCGATTTTTGGTGTGTTGTTGAGAGTGGCGATCGCGCTTTTGAGTGTGGCGAGGGAGTCGCCTAAGTTGCTACCGAGGGCGATCGCACATTTTGTTGATTTCATTGGGAATTGGGAGTTGGGGTTACGCACAGGTATTTACGAGCTGTTCTGCATTTAAATTCTGTTTTTGGGGCCGGTGAAATGCCCACCACAAGATTTTTATTAAAGTTGAATTGGAATATTTTAACCGCAGAGAACGCAGAGAGCACAGAGGGAGATAAGAGAGATGAATAATTCCGATGAAGAGCGGATTCGATCTAAGTCTCCATTGCGCTCTAAAATATTGTTTTAATTTTAGCTTAATTTACGGTTAATCTTTGTTTGTTATCATTAACAAATGTCAGTATTTAAGTAATAAATTAATGAGTTTGCACCGTCGCATTTTGTCTGCCGTCATCTTGGCAACTCTCAGTTTAGCAGCAAGCACATCGATAGCTTTGGCTGAAACTAAGGAAAGCTATCTTACCCTAAATTCGGACGACAGTCAATCTTTTGCGGGTTTAGTGCAGCAGGCGGAAGATTTGGCCGCATTGTCGATCGCCCGCCAGTTTCAAGAAAATCCCGAATTAACAGTAGTTACGGTGATAATTACAGCGACTCGCAGCCGGCAGTTAGTTCCGGTTTTGCGATCGAGAGTATCGCGCCGCGACTGGCAGAAAGATTCGAGAATCGAACTGTGGACTAGATATTTTGCCGATGCAAAATTGCTGCTGGGATTCAGAGACAGCAATGTTTCCGCCGCAAATACCGGGCCTTCGCCAGCGATTAATGTACCAGCGCCCAGTCGATCGGCATCTAGACAAAACGATCCCGGTTTTCGAGATGATTGAAATCGGGCATCGGGCATCGGCCAAACAGGGCGAGCGCGAAGCGGAGGGATTGGGAATTGGTAGCAAACAACAAATAACAAACAACCAATAACCAATTATTAACCCAAATATAATTCCACTTTAATTAACCTTCAGGTTAACTTCCCTTAATGTAAGAGTGATAAATTTTCCTACGGAATCATCTGATTAGGGATGTGGGTTGAATAGGAATTTATGTCTAAAATAACTCGCCGACAACTGTTAATTTTCTTCGGTAGCACTGCAGCTACTACTGTCCTTGCACCTCAACTAACTCAAACACTCTTCGGCATCAATTCCACCTCGGCGGAATCTATTATAGGGCCGCTATCTTTCACTCCGTTAAGACTTCCTCACCCGCTGCCAGTTTATCAAGAATTGTCCAGTTTCATGCCAACAAGCATAAACGGACAGGGAACAGTGATGGCGGCCTCGCAGAATACTAAATTAACCAGCTACAGCGTGGTTGATGATGTGGTTGTGCCGCCGGAATACGAACGCTATGTGATTCTCCGCTGGGGCGATCGAGTTTTTCCCGATCCGGCAGACTATTTCGGCTACAACAACGACTACACGGGCTTTGTAGGGATTCGCGGCAGCAATGGCGACGGCTATCTCTGGGTTAACCACGAGTACGTATCTTTCCCGATGTCGAAAATCGCGCCGGAAGCGCCGTCAGATGTGGCATCTTTTCCTGCGACCGATCGCGCCGTCCTCGGTATAGACTTATCCGTAAAGAATCAGGCTACCCTCGGCGAATTTTTGTACAACCTCGGCGGATCGATCGTCCGCATTACCAAACAAGCTAACGGTAGATTTTTGGCGATCGCCGGCGACTCCCTCAACCGCCGTATCCACGGACTTTCCGGCCTCGGAATCAACAGCCAGCGTGCCGACAAATACAAAGATGTCACATCCTGGGGAAGCAGACAAGGCGACGACAACTACCTCACGGGTACGGGCCCTGCTGCTACCCAAGTCTTCGCCCAAGTCAACAGCGACGGGCTGGGAAACCGGATCGTCGGTACAGCCTACAACTGTTCCGGCGGCACAACCCCCTGGGGTACAATCCTCTCCGCCGAAGAAAACTTCCAAGGTAGCGAAGCATTTTTCATCGGAGTCCAGGAAAATGTCAAACCCAACGGCGGCCAAACCGGCTACGCCAAGGGCACTACCGGCGAAGAATTCGGCTTAGTCGGCGAAAAATACGGCTGGATGGTAGAAGTCGATCCCCAAGATCCCAGTTTTCGCCCCCGCAAACACACCGCTTTAGGCCGTTTCCGCCACGAAAATGTCGCGATTCGCGCTGAAGCGGGACGCAAGTTAGTAGTGTACATGGGGGACGATCGCCGTGGCGGACACACCTGGAAATTTGTCAGCAACGGTACTGTCACCAATCCCGCAGATAAAACCAACAGCCGCTTGTTTGAAGACGGCACTTTGTACGTTGCCCAATACAACCGCAACGGTGCGGGAAGATGGCTGCCGTTGGCATTAAATAGCCCGACGAATCCAGTGAGTCCTTCTAAAGTTGGCGAAGCGGAATTAGCAAGTTTTGGCAAAGCGCAAAGAGATGCCAATACTCGCTTGCCCAAACGCAGCGGAATTGCCGGTCAAACAGAAGATGGCGGTTCTTTTGTAGTAGATACAACTAATGAAGCAACAGCACTTTCCGGCTACAGAAATAAAACTCTGGCTAATTTCTACACCAGCCAAGGTGCGGTTTTAGTTGATGCTTTCTTAGCTGCTAATTTGATTGGCGGAACTCCGACGGCGCGGCCGGAAGATTTGGAAGTTAATCCCACAACTAAGGAAGTTTTCATTTCCTATACTGACGGCGCACCTGGTAGTGACGGTTATCCAGATTCCCGGATTTTTACTGTTGCTAAATACACTGTCGCCCTCAATAGCACCCAGCAGTCGGGAGGAATTTACAAAATAATTGAAGATAGTTCCGACGGTGCGGGTTTGACTTTCCGCTGGCAGCGTTTTGTTCAAGGTGGAGAAGCGGGTTCAGTCTCTGGGGCTGGCTTTGCTAGTGTAGACAATTTGGATTTTGACACTCAAGGCAATATTTGGGGTGTGACTGATATGTCTACGAGCACGCACAACGGTTTTGATGTTGGTGCTGCTGGGAAGCCAAATGCGATCGACCATAAAAAAACTGGAAATGTCTCGGATTTTACGGGTGTTTTCGGTAACAATTGGCTGTTTTATATTCCGACATCGGGGCCGAATGCGGGTACGGTAATTCCCTTTGCTCAAGGCCCGAATCGGTGCGAAATGACTGGGCCGACTTTTGTGGGAGATACGCTGTTGCTTTCGGTTCAGCATCCGGGGGAAGATTGCCCGATCGATGATGGTACTGTACTGAGTCGGCAAATTGAAATGTTGGATTTAAACGGTGCTGTTTTTAATCAGACTCGCAGTGTTTCTCGCGGCAGTTTGTGGCCTAGCAATATCTCGAATGATTCGCGCCGATCCCCGATGCCGTCGGTGATTGGAATTCGCCGCGTGCGATCGACTACAACGGGTCAGTTTGTCTAAATAAGACTTGCGCGTGAAGCTCTAGAAACCGGGTTTTTTGCCTAGATATGTCGTTGCAGTCGGCAGATTTGGTAAAAACCCGGTTTCTTTGGTCGAGTGCGTAAATCCTGCTTAAGTAAGCCCATTTCAAAAACCTGAACACCCAGAACCCCGACTTTACCGAAGTAGGGACACGGCAGTGCCGTGTCCCTACCGGACTATATTAGTACCATACAAATACGAGACTAAGAAAATTGTATTTGGCGGTATAAATCGGCGATCGCAATTTCTAGATTCACCGATTCAAGTTGCAAGGAATCGCCCAAACCATACTCGGAGAGAACCCATTGCCCCTGTTGATTGCGCCGAAACATCTCTACTCCAGGCTGTTCAACTTGCACCAATACATACTCTTGCAGTGTTGAAAATTGGCGGTATTTCGCAAATTGAATGCCACGATCTACTGCTTCGGTGGAAGGCGATAAAACTTCGATAATCAAGGAAGGAAATTGCACTAATTGTGGATCGTTATCGCGATCGTCACAAGTTACCACAACATCAGGATAAAAATACTTTCGCCCTGGTTCCACTTGGACTTTGACATCCACGATGTAAGGTTCGCAAGGGCGATCGACAAGGGCATCATCTAGGATTCTGAAGAAATTTCCTGAAATCCGATTGTGATTGCGGGTGCCGCCACTCATGGCGACGACTTCGCCATCCCAATACTCGTAGCGTTCCTCTTGGGTGGGTTCCCAAGCCAGGTATTCTTCTGCGCTCATCGATAGGCGATCGGGTAAGGCAACCATAATGCGATCGGGAATACAGTATGTTTCTAGAATAGCTTGAAGAAAAGGGCGGTTGAAGGGCGATCGGTTTGATTTTAGATTTTAGATTTTAGATTTTAGATTTTGGTTACAATCCTTTGATATACTGCCTCAACACAGGCGGCAGAGTGTAAAAATTTGCTTGTTGTTCAATCAATGAGCGCCGCGATAGATATTGCAGCGCATTTACCAAATCAGACAGCGGAATTATGTCATTTTCTAGCAATTTTGCGCGGTTGACTGGCTGGCTTTCTTTCGCTAACAAGGAGATTACTTGTTTTTCTAGTTCCGATAGGCGATCGAACTGCTGCTGTAAAACATCTTTCAAATCTTCTGGCAACAATATAGTATCATCTGGTAATAACTGATTCGCGCCTCCTCCCAACTCTTGAATCAGAGTCGCCACGCTTTTTAACCATAGGGGGTTGCCTTCGTAGCGATGAATGAGTGCTTCAGTATTCTCACTTGCTTCTAAGCCATAATCTTTCAGGATTTCCCCTGCGGCTGCGGTGTCTAAACCTTTGAGTTGTAAGGTACGAATGGCAGTATTTTGGTTTTTAACTTGAGTCACTTCTCTGGGTTGTTCCCAACCGATTAACAGAAAGCAGCTTTGATGGGATAATTTTTCGATTTGTTTGAATAAAGAACGATATTCTTCGGATTCTGGTTTGTATTTTCCTGCCAATTCGCCGCTACAAAAAAGGTTTTGAACGTCATCTAAGACTATTAAACAGCGATGTTTTTGTAAATATTTAATTAGAGGTAAGCGTTTCTGGTTAGTTGCAGGTGAATCTAGGTTTTCTGACTGGGAGAAAAGCTGGATTAGTTCGTGTTGAAATTCGTCGAAAGTGTGGGATGCGTCTATGGTGCGCCAAATTATGTAATCAAATTCATCTTTTATTTGTTGTACGAGTTGTACTGCTAGGGATGTTTTGCCGATGCCGCTGATGCCGGTGAGGGTTATTAGGCGGCTGTGTTGTTGTAGAATCCAGGTTGTGAGGGTTTGGTGTTCGGAAGTGCGATCGTAGAAATCTCCCAACTCCGGCATTTCGCTTAAATCTTGATGTGAGGTTTGAGGTTGTTTTGTGTTAGATTTTTCGTCATTATGTGAGTTTGATATATCTGGCGGGTGTCTAGATTCTCCACACAGGTTAAAGATACCAATTCCTACAACAACATCTTTTGAAAAGTTTGAAACATTAGAGACTTGAAACCTGTGAATTGCCGATCGAAAATTCTTTTTATTGACATCTTCTCCCAACTCTTCTGAAAGTAATTGCCATAATTCCGAAGCCGCATTCCTAACACGACTTTCAGAACAGTCAAAGTCTTTGGCTACGTGCTTGTATGTATCGTGTTGTAGAGTTGCTTTTACTACCGCCTCTTGTAAATCGTCAAGGTGTTGACCCGTTTTCTCGAAGACTATGCGATCGGCGAGGTTTAACATTTCTTTAAGATTCATCGGCTTAAGAGGCTGGGATGATTTTGTGTATTATGGCACAGTTTTAGACATTTTAGTATATTTTTAGATATTTTAGTACAAAATTAGATTTAAAGAGAGTGAAAGCAGCATAAAGTAGTTGGCAAAATAGGACATTTTTTGAGTACACAAAAGTTTTATTTCTAAATAAAATAGGAGCAAGTAAATAATTGAATCTTAGCACTGAGAAAAGAATATGGATGCAGTTTTAAAGTTTTTGGGGGTTATGGTGCTTGGCGCAATAGTTTTGACTCTTTTGGCAACTCTTGGGCCATTTGGGGCAATTATTGCATTCTTTATAGTAGGTGCAGCCGTTGTGGGAATGGGAAAGGGGAAAGATGACAAAAAATGACAAATTCTGGTGATATTGATAGAGGGAATTTTGGAAAAGGAGGAAAGACTTGACTGATTTCACAAGCCTTTCAGACATTAAAGATTCATTAATCAGGGCCTTAGAGACTCTTCCTGAAGAGACGATTCTTCTGGCTGACGAGGCAGGTTCGACCTTTGCAAAAGCTAATCTTGTCGAAAATGTCCAGCAAGATATTGAGCGATTAGAAAGTTTTTGGGAGTTTCTTCACGATTATCGAAATACAAAAGTTATTGCATTAGTTGGAATGGTTAATGCAGGCAAGTCTGCTCTTGGAAATCACCTTCTAAATCGTGGAGAATCAGGTGTTTTCCAAGAAGCATCTATTCGTGAAACCTCACAAGCTCAGGAAGCCAAAATTGATGAAGAAACAGTGATTATTGACTTGCCGGGTTTAGGTTCTGTTCTTTGCGAAGAAGATGACACAATAGTTAAAGGCATCATCCGTCGAGCCAATCTTTTACTACTTGTGTTTGATGTTAGCTATCCGATTCCGAGACATTTTTACGAGTTTCTCAAGAGCAACGAGGTACTCAAAAGCAAAGCATTACAACGGATTGTTATTGTCATCAACAAAATAGACTGCTTATCTGATTTACCTGAAAAAGTTAAACAGAAGCAGATTCAGAGCTATATCAACTTTCTGAGTCATGGTAATGAAAAGATGGAATTTGAAGGAATTGCTAGACTTTTTGACTATGAGATTCCGATTGTATCATTCTCAGTAGCCGAAGCAAGAAGATATTCAAATAGCGATCGAGAGCGCCAATTAAGACAAGTGATTTACGAATCTCTTGAAGTTAACTCTAACAGTGCTATCAATCGTGCTGAAGTTGAATTGGTTGAAGTTGCAAGTAAATATTCAATTGTAATTGCCAGTTACATCGCACTACGAAAACGTGAAGAAAAACTGGGCGAACAAATGACATATAAAATTCAAACAGTAATCGGACAAATAAATGAATCTATTAATAGAGAAGTGGATACCTTATCTAACCGTATTGGAAAAATTCGAGGATCTTGTCTTCAAGAGATGCGGAATTATCAAACTACGGGTGATGAGCGTTTTTGGCAAGGTGATAATTTTAGATGGAAGAAGAATAAGTCTATGCAATGCCGAGATAGATATCAGGATGAAATAGTCTCTGAATTTCAGATATTTGTTAGTAACTTGCGAAGTAATATTTTAATTGTTGCAAGAAATTTAGTTGGAAGCTTTCAAATTAGCGAACCTAGTAGTGACTCTATTATATCGAATTTGAAAAATTCTATATACGAAATTTGGGATGCTTTTGATGATTATTGGTTTTTGGATAAAGATAGAGATACATTTGACCGAAGCATTGAACAATCCGATCAATATTTTAATAGGGCTGCAAATGAAATTGATAACTGGCTTACTCAATTCCAAAAAAATATTTCTGAAACTCTCTTTACAAATTTGACAAAAATTAACATCGTTGAAGAATATTATTTTTACAAGAATCATGCGGATTCCCTACAATCTTTTTGTGATGTTTTAACCTCTATTGATTGACTCAGATCAATTTTTCTTACAAATGTACATATTCGATTAACACAGGAAAAAAAATGACACAACAACCAGCTTATAAGACTTTCCGCGTTAGCATCAATGCAAATACTCTGCTTGATGATTTTGCTCCGGTTTTAATCGAGGATATCTCCAAAAAATTTCAACCTATCTTCCAGTTGAAAGAAAGTTATTGCGAACAATTGTTACAGCATTGCAATAAGTTTCAGACTTTCTCTGAGTTTACTGCCCTTACTACTAGACTTCGTGAGTACATTGGAGAAGTGAAAAATGATTTCAAGGATTGTGAAGAGAATATCAACTATTTCACATTGGTATTCATGGGAGCCGTAAGTGCTGGTAAAACATCAATGATCTGCGATTTTCTTAATGTTAACCCGGATCAACTTAATCAATGGCTTCGCTCCAGCAGTAACTTTCAACCGACAGAAGATGCTGTAATTATTGCAGGTGAAGTTGCAACCACAAATGTATATGAATTCTTGGTTGAATCTAGTCACATTCGACTGGTTGACATTCCAGGGACAGGGGGTGTTGTTCACGACAACACTACAATAGCTCCTTTTATTAACAAGGCTGATTGCCTGATTTTTCTATCCAATGCTCAATCCGATCTCACCCGTGATGATTACGACTTTGTTGTGCGACATATAGTTGGACTAAAAGATGCGAGTGAGCTAACGGAGGAAAATGCTTCCAACAAAAAAGCCCTGATTGTTGTCAACAAGTGGGATACAGTAACTCGGAATATCCCAGAAATAGATAAGCAGCAAAAGGAATGGGAGAAAAAAAAGAAGTGGATTCTTTGGGGAGGCAAAACTTTCGGTGGATTAAGTAACCTATTCAAGCGAACCCTAACAATTGTTCCGGCTACTACAACCCAAAGGATTTTTGATGAAGACACAGGAAGCTATGAACGTTACGGAAAAATTGATCTTACCGAAGTGATGGATGCTCTGAAAAGTATCCTTGTGGAAGAGGGGATTCAAATCAAATTGGATCGTCCTAAAATAATTCTCAAACGCTCTCTAACTAATACAATAGAGGTTCTAAAAAATGAGCGAACAAAGCGATCTGTTGATGAATTAGTTGCTGATTTAGAGAAATTAGGAATTAAGGTTTCTGTTAATTCTAACACCATAATGACACTTTTAGGCTCTCGATTAGAAAGCCTTCAAAATCGACTAAAACGCGACTTGTATTCTCAAATCAAAGATGGCTTTGACGAATGGAAGCCTAGTGTCTCTGTGATGGATCGAATTAAGGGGTTGTGGCCGAAAGAGTGGTGGGGATCTGAAAAGTTCGGTGCCAAAGCTGTTCAGGAAGAATTGAAAGATCGTTGGAAAACAGAGATCGAAGCTTTATTGCGTGAAAGTATTAAGCCTAAAGATATCAAGCGCACAATCAATGACGAGGCTGATTCAATCAGCAAGCTGTTAGAAGCAACCTTTAAATCACAATTGGCTGAACTTCAGCAGCAAGCGGTAAGGGAACGACTGTCAAAGGGAGTATCGCTTGAATCGTTTGATGCTAGTAGCCTCAATCTGACGGGTTCTGGTCAAGCGCTTGAGAATGCAATTAATAAAGCAGTGTCTGAGGTTCAATACAGTATTGTGGATGACATTATTGGTATTATTACCGTTGATGCAATTGTCGCTTCCTTACTAGGTGTTTTTCTTTCTCCTTTCGGAAGTGCTGCCTTCTTTGCTATTCGACGCTGGATGAGTGGTCAAGCAGAAGAAAAAAAGGCTAAGCAACAGGTTGAGGAACAAATTTTGCGTGTAGCTGATGAGGCATCTGCCGATTTGCAAGAACAAGTTGCTGACAAACTTCGGGATTCTGTTCAAAAATCGGTCGATAGTATTGCTCAAGTGATTCGACGTGAAGGTGAAAGTTTAAGTAAGCTGCTTCAAGCCCTTGATGGTGCGATAACAAGCGTAACTGAAATTCGTGAGCGTTTAGAAGATATCTAGACTTGATTAAGATGGTGACAAAGTGCGATCGCCCGATCGCGCATCAAGAGCGATCGCATGAAACCAACGCAACAATTACCTTATGATTAGTCTGGCGATCGTGTTAGGCTGATGAAACTGTGATGACAAGACTCTATTATCGAGGCATGGCAGAAGAAAACGGTCAACCCAAAATCGGACGCAATGCGAGGCTACTGGGAGTCAGACCCGCTATTGACATTGATGTTGAGCAAGTGCCCAAAGAATGGTTGGATGAACAAGGTTATTTACGGCCAGAAACAGAGCGCCAGTCTTCAGAGGAGTCTGTCACTGTGGCCCTTAGAAACACAAAAGGAATGTCTGTATCCCTCTCTATCGAAGGCTTACCACCATTTCGCAAACCCCCAAAATTTGGCGGCACAGGAAAAGATCCTCTTTGGCAGATTGACGACAGCAAGATCGTCGGAGATATTGAAGCTGTACAAGATAGTCCAACTCATGTCAGTATTTTGTCAAGCGCTACAATGCTTTTAGAGAAATATGAAACAGCCCTCGCCCAGACACAAAGCGAATGGGAGAAAGTTTGATAGTTTAATTTAGTCAACGGGAGAACAGCAATGGCATGGGTGTTTAGCTTATCGGCTGAATGTGGAATAAAGCAATCTGAAGCAAAGCAATTTTCTCAATATTTCAATGAAATTTCCTGGACGATCTCAAACGGTAGACATTCCCAATGTCGGGCAGAAATTTTTCAGGATATAGAAGAAAATTGGTGGTGCCGAGTTTGTCCAAGTGGCATCAGTGAGATTGGGATTGACACTCCAGAAAGTGCTTATTTAATGACAGAAATAGGTATCCTTCTGTATCATAATTTGCGGTTGGCTCCACGGTTTCGGTATGCTTTAGTTGGTATGGAAGTAGACGAGTTTAGAACCTATAGCGAATTGATTGAAGAATCGGCCTTGGTTTTTCCAGGATTGGTTTTGGCTGAAGCTGTTTGGCAAGCGACGGTCGCATCTTCGCTTTTTCGACCGTTCAGTCTTGGATATGTTTGGAAGCCCTATGAAGGTGAAGTTTACAGACCACTAAGAGACCTCCACAAAAAGAATGATCCAATAGCTATGTGGGTTTAGCGAAAATTTCTACAAACCATTTGTGAAG